>JAHDHM010000065.1:0-4753 GCA_020631315.1 Acidimicrobiales bacterium | reverse complement strand
CATCATTCCACCAACGTCCGGCCGGTGAGCTTCAGGAAGACGTCCTCGAGGCTGGCGCGCCGGACGAGTGCCGACTCCGGTTCGAGACCGCGTCGGTACACCTCCGACAGTGCCGCGTCGCCGTCGTCGTCATAGATGAGGAGACGGTCGGGCAGCGGCTCGATCCGGCCGCCGATGCCGGCCAGCTGCTCGAGCATCGCCTCGTTGCGGCCGCGTCCGAACCGGACCTCGACGACCTCGCGGCGCACGTGTTCGAGGATCAGCCCCTGCGGTGACCCCTCGGCGACGATGTTGCCGCCGTCCATCACCACGAGTCGGTCGCACAACTGTTCCGCCTCGTCCATGAAGTGGGTCGTGATGACCTGCGTCGCGCCCCGCTCCTTCAGTTGGTAGAGCCGGTCCCACAACACGTGGCGCGCCTGGGGGTCGAGGCCGGTCGTGGGTTCGTCGAGCAGCAGCAGATCGGGCTCGTTGATGAGCGACCTGGCGATCGAGACCCGTCGCTTCTGCCCGCCCGACAGCGGGTCGACCTTGTCGTCGGCACGTTCGGTGAGCTGGACGAACTCGAGCAGCTCGTCGGCCCGGCGGCGGGCTTCGGCACGCGACAGATCGAAGTAGCGGCCGTAGATGACGAGGTTCTCCATCACGGTCAGCTCGTTGTCGAGCTGGTCGAGCTGCGGGACGACACCCATGCGGCTGCGGATCTCGCGGCCCGAACGTGCCGGGTCGAGGCCGAAGATCTCCAACGATCCACCCGTTCGCGGTGAGACGCAGCCGATCATGCGCATGGTGGAGGTCTTGCCGGCGCCGTTGGGGCCGAGGAAACCGAACGCCTCGCCGGGCGCGACCTCGACGTCGATGCCGTTCACCGCCGTGAAGTCACCGAAACGCTTGGTGAGTGATGACGCCCGGACGATCGGTCCGTCGGGTGCAGCGTCGCTCGGGCCCATCCGTCGAGTGTTTCACGAATTCGCGCAGCGTCCCGCGTCTTTCGATTGCGTCGCACGGGGTCGTAGGGTCCGATGCCATGGTCCGGCTGAGCGATCTGCATCCTGACGAGCAAGAGCACATGCGCATGCGAGCTGCGGCGCTGCCCGAGATCCCGCAGGGGGAGTGGCTGACACCGGTCGATCTGGCTGACGCGCGGGTCGCCATCGTGTCGACGGCAGGTCTGCATCGTCGAGACGACCCGCCGTTCACCGTCGGTTCGCTCGACTACCGGATCCTTCCCGGTGACGTCGACTGGGCCGATGTCGTGTCCACGCACATCAGCACCAACTTCGACCGGAGTGCGTTCCAAGCCGACCCGAACATCTCGTTCCCGCTCGACCGCCTGCGCGAGCTCGAGGCCGATGGGACGATCGGCAGCGTCGCCCTGTGGCACTACTCGTTCATGGGGGCCATGCCTCGGCCGGACCTCTACGAGGAGACCGCCGAGGAGGTCGGGCGTCTGCTCGCCGCCGACGAGGTCGACGTCGCGCTCCTGGTGCCCGTCTGACCGCTCTGCACGAGCGCGGTCGGCGCTCTCTCGCACTTCATCGAACGGGCCGGTGTGGCCACGACGTCCATCAGCTTGATCCGCCCCCAGACGGAGCGGATCCGTCCGCCCCGAGCGCTGTGGGTGCCGTTCCCGCTCGGCCGTCCCCTGGGTGCTCCGGACGACCCAGAACTCCAGCACGGTGTCCTGCGCCAGGCCTTCGATCTGTTGGCGACGGCGACCGAGCCGACCATCGGCGACTACGAGGGTCCGGAACCCGAGCTGCCCGAGGCGGCCGAGTGGGCGTGCCCGCTGAACCTCGGTCCCAAGGTCGACGACTCGCTCGGCGCCCGACTCCGGGCCGAGCTCGACCGAGTGCGCCCGTGGTCCGAGCAGACCCGCCGCGAACGTGGCCGGACGTTGTTCGGTGCCAGTGGCGCGTCACCCGATCAGGTGCACGTGGTGGCCGACGCGCTGGTGCACGTCGCCGAGGGTGGTTCGCTGGCCGAACCGCCGCCGGGCGAGGTCGACTGGCGCTTCGCCATGCCACTGCTCATCCGTCATCTCGCCGACGATCTGCGCACCGTGCATCACGAGGCCATCGCGGCCCAGCCGGGATCCGTCGAACCCGATCATCAGGCCCTCACGACCTGGATCTTCGCGGAGACGGTGTTGGGTGAGACACTGACCGCCGTCGCCGACCGGTTGACCGAAGCCGCTGCCGACGACCCGATGGCTCAGCTGGTGCGCGGGCTGCTCATCCCCGAGGGCCACTACCACGGCGGCTCGACGTTCTGATCCGCCGGCCCGCTGGACCGCAACGGGGTCGACGGGGATAGCCTTCGCACTCCGAGCGCTGAGGTGAGCGCCGACACGGCAGGGGTCGAACGATGGTCCGCAGGTTGGTCGTTGGAAGCCTGGTCGCGGCGGTGGCCGTGATCGGTGCGACGTGGGGTCAGTTGGCGTTCGCCGCCGAGGGCGGCGACGTGGTCGACATCGACTACGTGGTCGGTGACGGCGTCGACGGCGTGTACGTGACGCATTCGGACGGCGAGATCGAGGCTCGTGACGACCTGCCGCACTTCGGTGACCGACCGGCGCTCGACGCCGGCGAGGTCGTCGTCGGACTCTCGGTGTTGCCCGACGTCGACGGCTACTGGCTGTTCACGGACAAGGGCCGTGTCGTGCCGTTCGGCGCCGCCGACTTCCTCGGCGACGTCAGCGCCATCGAGCTGGCCGCTCCGGTCATCTCGGCCATCGCCACGCCTGACGGTCTCGGCTACTACATGGTCGCCGGCGATGGTGGCATCTTCGCCTTCGGCACCGCCGAGTTCTTCGGCTCGGTACCCGAGGTCCTGCCGGGGGTCACGCTCGACTCGCCGGTCGTCGGGATCGTGCCGTCGACCACGGGCCAGGGCTACCTCCTGGTCGCCGGCGACGGCGGCATCTTCGCCTTCGGCGATGCCGTGTTCTACGGCTCCATCCCCGGGATCCTCCCCGGCGTCACGCTCGACGCCCCGGTCGTCGCCGTCGTGGCCGAGGCCACCGGCTACCTGATGGTGGGCAGCGACGGTGGTGCCTTCACCTTCGGCAGCACGACCTTCCACGGCTCGCTCGGCGGCCGCGGCAAGACCGGCATCGTGGCCATCACCGTGCTGCCGGGCTCGATCGGCTACGTGATGGTCGACACCGTCGGCACGCTCGCCCAGTTCGGCGGACCCGACGGCATCGGCACGACCAACATCTCACCGACCACCCTCGCCACGGACCTGGCCCTCGTCCAGGACCTGTGGTCGGGTCACGCCGCCTCGTGGGCGGGAGGCGCCGAGGGCTTCCTCGCCGAGCTGCGTGCCAACTCGTATCCCGACTACGACCTCAGCGCGTGCGAGCTGGTCTACGGCGGCGAGTTCGTCGAGAACTACGTCGAGCGGTTCACCATCGACGAGGCGACGTTCACCGCGAGCCCGGACTCGTTGCCGCAGACCGGTGACCTCGCCGGGCTCCGTCCCGCCGGTCGGATCTACACCATGACCGGCGACTACGCCTCAGGCGTCGATCCGGACTTCACCGTCGTCGAGCAGACGCTGCAGGTGACGATCTTCGACGGTGCCGCCTACTACCTGCCCGACTGCGACTTCTTCGAGAACCTCACCTCGGTGTCCGCGTTCCGGATCGGAGCCCGTCCGTGAGCATCAAGGTCGAACTCGACGCACTCGCCGACGAGGTCGCGCAGCGGCCGTTCGGGTACCTGCTGACCGCGGGCGACGACGGACCGCCGCACTCGGGAGCAGCCGTGTTCCGCTGGGCAGACGGTCGACTCGTCACCGGTGCCGGCAGGACCACCCGGCGCCACGTCGGCCAGCGCACCACCGTGTCGCTGCTGTGGCCCCCGGCGGCGCCGGGCGGCTCTTCGCTCATCGTCGACGGCGACGCCGAGATCGTCGGCGCCGACGACCCCGACACGGCCACGGTGCACATCACGCCGACGTGGGCGGTGCTGCATCGCCCGGCCGAGGGCGGCGGCCACGACTGCGCGCCCGTCACGAGCTGAGCCACGCCAGCGGGAAACCACGCGCAGCAGCGGCCCGCCGCTCGCTACGCTTCGCGCCCTATGGAGACCCCCGCCAGCACCCCGGAATCACCCACGACGCCCGCGTCGGACGCTGAAGGCTCAGCGACCCCCGCCAGCAACCCAGAACCATCTTCCACGCCCGCGTCGGACGCTGAAGGCTCAGCGACCCCCGCCAGCAACGCTGTATCGAACAACGCTGCACCATCTGCCACGCCGACGCCGGAGTTGTTCGACAAGGTCGTCAACCTCTGCAAGCGCCGTGGCTTCGTGTATCCGTCGGCCGAGATCTACGGCGGCTTCCGGTCGACGTATGACTACGGGCCGCTCGGCTCGCTCATGCTGCGCAACGTGAAGGACGCCTGGTGGCGTTCGATGGTGCAGCTGCGTCACGACGTCGTCGGCCTCGATGCGGCGATTCTCAGCCCGCCGCAGGTGTGGGAGGCCTCGGGCCACCTCGCCAACTTCACCGATCCCCTGGTCGACTGCACCAACTGCAACACCCGCCACCGTGAAGATCAGCTCGACGATCCGAACACCTGCCCGTCGTGCGGCAAGTCCGGGACCTTCACCGAGGCCCGTGCCTTCAACCTGATGTTCAAGACCCACGCCGGCCCCGTCGAAGGTGCCGGTGCGGAGGTGTACCTGCGGCCCGAGACGGCGCAGGGCATGTTCATCAACTTCAAGAACATCATCAACACGACGCG
>JAHDHM010000064.1 GCA_020631315.1 Acidimicrobiales bacterium | reverse complement strand
CGAGCCGTGCCGCCAGACCTCCATGCCGTCGCGCGTGTCGAGGCCCTCGGGGCCTGCTTCGAGCAGCTCGTAGCCCTCGGCGTAGGCGTGCATCATCCCGTACTCGATCGCGTTGTGGACCATCTTCGTGTAGTGCCCGCAACCGGCGGGGCCGACGTGGGCCACACCGTCGGCTGGTGCCAGCGAGTCGAGGACGGGACGAACACGGCCGACGCTCTCGTCGCTGCCGCCGACCATCAGACAGAAGCCGTTCTCGAGACCCCACACACCGCCGGACACGCCGGCGTCGACGAAGCCGATGCCCTGCTCGGCGAGCATGGCGGCGCGGCGCTGCGCATCGGCCCAGTTGCCGTTGGCGCCATCGACGATCAGATCGCCCTCGTCCATGAGGTCGGCGAGTTCGGCGATGGTGGACTCTGTCGGGTCACCGGCAGGGACCATCACCCAGATGGTCCGAGGCGCCTCCAGAGCGGCGACCAGGCCAGCGAGATCCGGCACGTCGGTGACGTCGGGATTCCGGTCGTAGCCGACGACCTCGTGGCCGTCGCCTCGCAACCGAGCGGCCATGCCGCCGCCCATCTTGCCGAGGCCGATGAGTCCGATCTTCATGTCTGGTCCGTTCTGTTCGGCCGCTGTTGGCTCGTGTCGGCGATCGCTCGCCCGACACTGTGACCCAAACCCCTCGGGGGCGCGGGTATTCCGCCCGTCGGGTTCGACGGCGCAGGTCGGGGCTGTGGCAACGTTCGGGACATGCCGATGCTCGCCGCCGCGACCTGGGAACTGGGCGCCGTCGGCGCGCACGCGCTCGTCGCAGCGATGATGGCCGGGCTGATCTGGACGATGCAGACGGTGCACTACCCGCTGTTCGCCGCGGTCGGCCCCGACGAGGCCGAGGCCTATCAACGAGACCACATGCGGCGGATCACCCGGCTCGTCGGCCCGCTGATGGTGGTGCAGGGTGTGCTGGCCTGGGTGCTGTTCCTGGCCCCGCCCGACGGCGTGGATCGTTGGCTCGTCACGGTCTCGGGTCTGGCACAGGCCGTGGCGTTGGGGTGGACGGCCTTCTGGTTCGCTCCGCTCCACGGCCGCCTGGCTGCTGAGGGTTACTCGCCGTCCGCCGTCGCTCGGCTGTCGAACGCGAACTGGATCCGCACCGTCGCATGGACGGTGTCCGCAGTCGCTGCGGTTGCCATCGCGTTCACCGTGGACTGAGCGCAGCGCTGCTGCAGCTGCGGCGCTGCTTCACCCGCCGCGCTCCTCGACCCATTGGGCTTCGAGGTGTCCGAGGTGGGTGGTCGGCGGGCCGTCGACCCAGGGCCACAGCTCCTCGCTGATCCGGCGCCAGTTGGCCGTGGCCTCGAGGTTGGCGAGGATCGAGAACAGACCCAGGTTGATGCGCTGGATGAGGGCGAACGTGGGTGGCACGTTCGCGTGCTTCAGGATCTGGTTCGTCTTGCCGTCGAACGTCTGGCGCAGCAGGCCCCCGCTGTAGTCCGACGTGATGGTCATCGGACGGTCGTTGAGCACGAGCTCGTAGTAGGCGGTGAACCACTCGTAGATCTCGTCGTCGGTGAACGGGGCCCCGGGGCGCAGGACCTCGACCCGCTCGGCTTCGGCACGGAAGCCCGACTTGTCGCCGCCGAGCATCGCCCGGATGAGCGACGTGAACTGCAGGACCTCGTCCGGCTCGAAGTGCTTGACCAGACCGAAGTCGAGGAAGGCCATGCGGCCGTCGTCGGCCAGCAGGTAGTTGCCCGGATGGGGGTCGCCGTTGAACGCGAGCTGACGGTTCAGCGACCGGAACACGAAGCGGTAGAGGATCTCGCCGATCTCGTTGCGGCGGTCCTGCGGCTCGTCGTAGGCGGTGTCGAACGGGCGGCCGGCGACGAACTCGCTGGTGAGCACGTTGGTGGTCGTGAGGTCGTCGACGACATCGGGGATCCAGATCGCTGGATGGCCTCGGTAGAAGTCGGCGAACTCCCGCTGGTTCTTCGCTTCGTTGATGTAGTCCAGCTCTTCGCCGACGCGTGCCTGGAGTTCGACCACGAGGCTCTCCGAGTCGAGGCCCGGGAAGATCATCGCCAGCAGGTTGCCGAGTGTCTGGGTGTTCTGGAGGTCGGCGCCGATGGCGTCACCGATACCCGGGTACTGGACCTTCACCACGACGTCGCGGCCGTCGGCGGTGACGGCCCGGTGCACCTGACCGATCGAGGCCGACGCCAGGGGAGTGGGGTCGATGTCGCGGAACAGCGTCGCGAGGGGCCGGCCGAGCGACCGCTCGATCTCGGTGAGTGCCAGGTCGCCCGGCATCGGCGGCGCATCGCTGCGGAGCTCGGCGAGGGCGAGGCGCATCGGCTCGGGCATGCCGTCGTCGAGGTAGCTGGCCATCTGGCCGAGCTTCATCAACGCGCCCTTCATCGAGCCCAGCGAGTCGACGACGTCGCGCGCCTCGCGGGCTTCGAGCTCGGCCTGCAGACGGCGGCGTTCGCTGTCGTCGGCAAGGCGGCTGCGGGCGGCGGTCAGTGCACGGTCGGCGCTGCGCCGTGCGGCGAGGCGTGCCATGGCGGTGTTGCGGTTCGCTCGCGTGACCGCGCCGACAGGCCCGTCGGCGGCCGGTTCACGCGACAGGTACCACGCCGCCGCGCCCAGCGCTGCAGCCCCGATGATCAGCTTCTTCGCCACCCCAGCGAGGCTAAGGACCGAAGCGGCCTGTGCGTCGAGTTGTGCTCGAACGAAGTGAGAGCAGAACTCGGTAAGCGAGCGGAGCGAGCGGCTCTATCCCGTTTTGGCACGACCTGCGAAGCCGAAGAGCTTGCCGGCGACCTTGCGGATCTGGATCTCCTCGGTGCCTTCGGTGATCCGGTAGCGGCGGTGGTGCCGGTAGATGTGCTCGAACGGGTACTTGCGCCCGTAGCCGTAGCCGCCGCAGGCCTGCATCGCCTGGTCGGCGGCGTCGCAGCAGAACCGGTTGCCGCGGTAGTTGCACATGGCCACCTTGTCGGTGATCTCCAGGTGGTCGATGCCCTGGTCCATCTCCCACGCCGTCTTCCAGATGAGCGCCCGGATCATCTCGGCGTCGGTGTAGAGCTCGGCGAGCGGGAACTGGATGGCCTGGTTCGCGGCGAGGGGCTTGCCGAACACGGTGCGGTTCCGGACGTGCTCGACCGCGGTGTCGATGCAGTGCAGGCCGGCGCCGAGCGACGAGGCGGCCTGCCGGATGCGGTTCTCGTGGACGAACAGCTGCGCGGTCTGCAGGCCCCGCCCCTCCTCACCGAGGATGTCGGCGTTCGACACGCGGACGTCGGTGAGCTTCACGTGGGCGTGGTCGGTGGGCATGTTGAACGTCCACATGAACTCCTCGACGGAGAAGCCGGGCGTGTCCACGGGCACGATGAAGCAGGTGATGCCGTGACCCTGGCCGGGATCGCCTGACGTGCGGGCGAAGATGAAGTCGTGAGTGGCGTGGTGGAGCCCGGTGTTCCAGTACTTCTCGCCGTTGATGACCCATTCGTCGCCGTCGCGGACGGCGGTGGTCTCCATCCAGGTCGCGTCCGAGCCGTGGAGTGGCTCGGTGAGCCCGAAGCCGATGCGGGCCTTGCCCTCGAGCATCTTCGGGATCCACTCGGCCTGCTGGGCCTCCGAGCCGTACTTCTCCATCATGAGCACGGTCGGGAAGTTGCCGATGATCGACGACTCGTTCTGCAGGTCGTTGTGCAGGCCCAGGCCTTTGCGGGCCAGGTGCTCGCGCACGATGGCCATGGCGAGGTTCGATCCGTCACGCCCGCCGAAGCGTGAGGGCAGCTGGTAGCGCAGCAGCCCGGCGGCGTCGGCCTCACGGCGCATACGGCCGAGCAGCGCCTCCCACTCGGCGTTCGGGAGACCGTCGCGTTCCCAGTCGGTGCGGCTGTCCTCGCGGCGATGGTCGAAGAAGCGGATGTTGTCGTCCTCGGCCTCGATGGGCTTGATGACGTCGTCGATGAACTGATCGCACTCGTCGAGGAGTGCCTGGATGTCGGCCGGGATCCTGAAGTCCATGGAAGCGACCGTAACCGGGTTGGTCTGTCACGATGAAGGCGTGGACGTCGTCGTGTGGTCGGACTACCTGTGCCCGTGGTGCTACGTGCACGTGCCGCGGGTGCGTCACCTCGAAGCGGCCCACGGAGCGAACGTGCAGTGGCTGCCCTACGAGCTGCACCCCCACATCCGCGACGGCGGGCTGCGTCTCGAGGTCGCCTACGGCAAGGGCGATGCCGAGGTCGCGCGTCAGACGATGGCCCGGTTCGCCGCCATCGCCGACGAGAACGGTCAGCCGTTCGAACCACCGTCCAGGGTGCGGCCGACCCGCAAGGCCCACACCGTCGCCGTGATGGTCGGTGGCCAGGCACCGGATCGGTTCGCCGAGTTCCACGACGGTCTGTTCGAGGCCATCTGGGTGAACGACCAGCCGGTCGACGAGACCGACTGGCTGGTGGAGCAGGGGAGCGGTGTCGGCCTCGATGCCGACGAGGTCCGCTCGGTGCTCGACGCCGACGGCCTCGCTCCGATCCTCGCGGCGTCACGGGACAAGGCACACGAGCTCGGCGTCACCGGGACACCGGCGACGATGTTCCCCGGCGGATTCGTGCTCCCCGGACTGCAGGACCACGACGTCATCGACCGCATCGGCGGCAAGATCGCCGCCCGCCTCGCCGGCGACGCATAGCGCGGAGCGTTCCGCGGAACGCTGACGAACCGACGACGCGAAATCCAGGCGACCCTGCGGCCCGGCTCGGTCACGATGTTCGGACTGGGTACGTAGCTCAACTGGAAGAGCACCGGTCTCCAAAACCGGGGGTTGCAGGTTCGCGTCCTGCCGGACCCGCTCCGCGGCACAGCCTGATCAGAGACCGACGGCCGCCAGCAGCAGGCTGCCGTTGGCATCGATGGTGAACGACGAGCGCGTCGAGACAAACGATCCGAATGTGACGCTGCCGCTGTCGATGGGATTCGGAGCCGAGCGCGCCGCTTGGTCCAACGATGTCCACAGCTCGTCATCGGGAATCTCGCTGAGCAGGCCACCAGCTATCGATCTCGCATCGCAATGAGCGAGTGCATCAGCGATGATCTCGAACGCCGGTCGTTGGACGTCCGTCAACGACGACGGCGTGGCGATCGGAGTGCGGGGTGACCACGTCGGACAGACCTCGAGCGGCCCGAGGTCCAGCACCGGCAGGTCCGGTGCGTCGACGCCGACGAGCGCGGCGCTGACCGGCGTCGACATAAACGTCTCGGTGCACGCAGCGCACGCGAGATCGATGTAGATGACCTCCGGCCCCGCCATCGCCGGTTCGCCAGGGGATCGGCTCACCAGGATCCGACGTCCGTCGAAGTCGTCGATCGTCAGGTACGGATCCGCGAGGGATCCCCACGGCCATCGATGCAGTTCGACGCCGTCAGCGTCGAGCAGCCGGATCCAGCCCGGCTCGCTGATCTCGTAGCCCTCGGGATCGTTCGACACGGCGGGGACGACTTCGACGGTCAGCCCGTTCGCCGCGGTCATGGACTGCCCGGGCGGCTGCCCGGTGAACTCATCCTCGGAAGCCCACGAATAGGTCGCCCCGTCGGCGTTGCGTCGCAGAGGCACCCCGAACCAGCCGCTGCCGGGACCGCTCACGGGGTCGCCGCCATCGCTGCGCAGGTCACCTTCGGCACTGACGTCGACGACGACCCATCGGTCGAGCTCAGGATCAGCGGCACGGGCGACTGGTGCCGAAGTTGTGGTCGGAGTCGTCGTGGTTGTGGGCGCGCTGGTGACGGCGGTGCTCGTCGACGGAGCTGTGGTCGCGGCCATCGTCGTCGACGTCGATGCGGCAGCGGTTGTCGCCGACACGGTCGTGGTCGAGGTCGTCGACTCCGGGCGCTCAGCCCCCGATGACTCGGTGTCGTCGCCGCCACACCCGCTCAACACGCATGCCGTCGTGATCGCCAGTGTTGCCCACCATCGTGATCCCACGACGACCAGCATGTCACGCCGCCGACAGCGACCCGTGGCGACCTGTGACTTGGGACACGAGAGGGTGGCGCGTCTACCGTTCTCCGCATGCAGCCGACGTATTCCGCCGAAGCCGAGTCCTACCGCGAGAAGGTCGCCGCCTTCCTCGAGGAGAACCTGCCCGACGACTGGGCCGGGATCGGTTCCCTCGAAGGCGCGGAGCGCACGCAGTTCACCAAGGACTGGCGCGCCACCCTGTCCGAGAACGGTTACCTCGCACCGTCGTGGCCCGAGCAGTACGGCGGCCCGGGCCTGACCGCGCTCGAGAACATCATCATCAACGAGGAGTTCTTCAAGCGGGGCGTCCCGACCGCCGGCGCCAACGACGCATTCGGCATCACGATGGTCGGCAACACGATCATCCACCAGGGCACCGAAGAGCAGCGCAACCACTTCCTGCCGCGCATCATGGACGGCACCGACCTGTGGTGCCAGGGCTACTCCGAACCGAACGCCGGTTCCGACCTCGCCAACCTCGGCTGCAAGGCCGAGCTCGACGGCGACGAGTGGGTCATCAACGGGCAGAAGATCTGGACGTCGGCCGGCGGCAGCGCCAACTGGATCTTCGTGCTGGCTCGCACGGCCCCGGAGTCGCCGAAGCACCAGGGCATCACCTTCCTGCTCGTGCCGATGGACCAGCCGGGCGTCGAGGTGCGGCCGATCGTCAACATCGCCGGTCACACCCACTTCAACGAGGTGTTCCTCACCGACGCACGCTGCCCGAAGGAGAACGTCGTCGGCGAGGTCAACGGCGGCTGGATGGTGGCCAACACGCTGCTCGGGTTCGAGCGTGGCGCCGGCACCACGGTCGTCGGTCTGCGTCACCGAGAAGAGCTGAACCGCCTGATCGAGCTCGCCCGAGAGCGCGGCAAGCTCGACGACCCGCACGTCCGTCAGAAGCTGGCCTGGTGTCACAGCAAGGTCGAGATCATGCGCTACACGGGCATGCGGGTGCTCAGCGGCTTCCTCGCCGGCAACGCTCCCGGTCCCGAGAGCTCGCTCGGCAAGCTCAACTGGTCCGAGTACCACAAGGAAGTGACGGAGCTGGCGCTCGACATCCTCGGCGCCGACGCCATGATCCACGACGCCGACCCGACGCAGGGTTCAGGCCTCGGCCCGGCCGCGGCGGGTACGCCCAACACGGCCACTGCGTGGATCAACACCGCGCTGGTCGCACGCAGCGGCACGATCTACGCCGGCACCAGCCAGGTGCAACGCAACATCATCGGCGAGCGCATCCTCGGCCTGCCCAAGGAACCCCGCGCCGACAAGGGTCCCTGGAAGGACACCCCGAAGTAGGTCTAGATTGGCCGCCCGATGGACGTGGCGATCATCGGGATCTGTGGCGGGTCTGGCTCGGGCAAGTCGACGTTGGCGTCGGCGATCGCCGAGGAGCTGGGTGACGAGCGTGTGGCGGTGCTGCCGTTCGACGCCTACTACCGCGACCTCGCGCACCTGACGATGGAGGAGCGGTCGGAGATCAACTTCGATCATCCGTCGTCGCTCGACGTCGAGCTGTTCGTGCAACACCTCGACGCCCTGCGTTCTGGTCAGGCGATCGGCGTCCCTGAGTACGACTTCGCTCAGCACACCCGCACGGGTGACCATCAGGTCTGCGAGGCCCGATCGATCGTCATCGCCGAGGGCATCCTGCTGCTCGACGAACCCGCCATTCGTGAGCGGCTCGACCTGTGCGTGTTCCTCGACGTGCCCGAGGGTGTGCGCTTCGAACGCCGGCTCGCACGCGACACCGTCGAACGTGGCCGCGACGAGGCCGACGTGCGCCGTCAGTTCGCCGCGTCGGTGGCGCCGATGCATGACGAGTTCGTGCAGCCCCACGGCATCGACGCCGATCTCGTGCACCAGCATCCGTGGGACGTGAGCACCCTCGCCGCCGAGGTCGCCGCCGCGGCCGAGCTCGTCACGCCCGCCTGAACCGTTCTGTGGCGGGCCTGATCGCTCGCCGACTCCGACACCGCGGGGCGTCGCAGACAGTCCTATAGCGGACCTCACCGTCGGTCGACAGAACGTTCGTGACACTTCTGTGCCGCCGCGGGCGGAACCCGGCGGATCCGAGGCCTCGACGAGACCGACGATCCGACGAGGGCATGACGCTGATCGAGACCATCATGGCGGTCTCGGTGCTCGCGATCGCGCTCACGTTGACGATCGGCCCGACCATCTCGTCGTTCGCCGTCCTGCGTGACGCCAAGGTCATCGATGTCGGTGAGTCTCTGGCCCAGGGTCGGCTCGACGAGATCCGTCAACTGAACTTCGACGACATCGGTGTCGTCGGCGGCGCCCCGAACGGCGTCCTGCCGGACACCGAGGTGCTGACCGTGCAGGGCATCGCGTACAACGTCGCCACCACGGTCGAATGGGTCGGTTCCTCGGGCACGGACTCGGGTTTCGATCTCAACGGCGTCGGCGCTGACGGTGTGACCGGCCAGCCCGACTTCGGTCGCAACTACAAGTGGATCCAGGTCTCGGTGCAGCCGGTCGACTTGAGCATCGATCCGATGATCTTCTCGACGGCGATCACCCCTGACTACGTGTCCTCGGGCAGCGACGGTCAGGGCACGGTCGTCGTCCAGCTGCGCAAGCACGAGCCGGTCGGCAACGCATCGTCGGCCACGGACTGGCCGAGCGTGTTCCTCGTCCCGGTCGCCGGCGGTGCGATCACCCCGACGTCGGGCATCTCGACGCAGGAGCAGACGTTCCAGAACCTCGTCCCGAACCTGGGCGGCGGCGCCTACCGCATCCGGCTCGGTTCGACCCTCGCCGACGTCTCCGGCGGCGGCTGGCGCATCCACCCGTCGGACCTCGTGTCGTTCACCGACCAGGTCGAAGCGACCGCCGGTCGCACGGTCAACGTCAGCCTCACGATCTACAAGGACGTCGACCTGCGCGTCGAGGTCGACGCACCGACCGAGCTCGGTGGCCTGCCCGTGCCGCTCGAGCGGGCCTCCCTCATCATCGGTTACGAGGGCCGCTACGTCGTGCTCGACGACGACGACCAGAGCAGCACCGGTGTCTGGAACATCTCCGAGTTCGAGGGGAATCCGCTGATCCCGGGTGAGTACACGCTCCAGATCGATGCTCCGGGTTACGTGCCGTGGGGTGCAGAGACCGTCGAGGTCACCGAGGACTATCCGACCAACACGCTCAGGGTCGAACAGGTCGAGCTCGACGTCGCGACGAACAACACCGCCGAGATGACCTTCATCGTGAACGGTCCCGACGGCCAGCCGCTGCGTGGTGCGCTCGTGAACGTCACCTCCGATGCCTACGGTCCGCTGGTCCAGACCACCGACGCCAACGGTGCGGTCCGCTTCAACCTGCCGGTCGGCTCCAAGTCGGCGCCGGAGATCGTCGTCCAGAGCCCGTACGGCCACCAGGAGCTGACCCATGCGATGGGTCCGATCGTGGTGTGGGGGACCGAGGTCCTGAACCTGTCGACCCCGGCGAACCACGGCGTGCTCGTGTTCGTCCAGGGCGACCACGGCTACTTCCAGTTCCTGCCGTTCGGCTCGGGTGCCAACTGGAGCGCCCCGGTGCTGCCGAACGCCAACGGCACGGTCACCGCAGCGTTGCCGGCGAACGGGCTCGGCAACGACTGGCTCGTCCGCAAGGTCTGCTGGAACGACAACGAGGTCGTCGCCGAAGCATCGGTCAACGTGCCGCCGAACGGCACGACCACGACGTGGGGCGCCGCTGTGGCCCCGTGCCTGCCATGAGGTGGCCCGCCATGAGATTCGCACCGTCGCCCCAGCCGGGGCGCGCGTCGCTCGTCGAGCGTTGCCGAGCGCTCCAGCGCGGTGAGCGCGGCTTCTCGACGCTCGAGCTCAGCTTGACGATCGCCATCATGTCGATGGTCCTCACCGCCTTCTACGGCGCCTACAACGGCTTCCTGCGCGACGTGGCCTTCGCCGAGCAGCTCGCCGAGGTGGAGCGTCGTACCCGGCCCGCGCTCAACGAGCTCACCATCGAGCTGCGCCAGGCGACCCCGCCGAGCAGCGCGGCCGGTGGCCAGCCCGTCGAGCTGTTGAACGAGGACCGCATCGTCTTCTATTCGGACCGTGCCGACGTCGCGGGTCCCGAGCGCATCAGCTACGAGAAGGTGAACTGCGCCGACGGGCTGTGCGAGCTCGAGAAGTCGATCATCTTCGCCGACGCAGGATCGAGCTATCCCGACTGGACCTACGACATCGCCGGCGGTCCGGACGTCACGCTCACCGTGATCCCGCGCATCGCCGAGGACGTCGTGCTGTTCACCGGACGTCGCCTCACGACCGCCGGCACCGTCGTCGACCAGGCGCTGTGCGACCGACGCAATGAGCTCGGCAACGGCGGCATCTCGTGCGGTTTCGACCAGGTCCTGGTGCAGCTCGAGGTGGTGCCTCGTGCTGCCGACACATCCGTGGTGCCTCGCAACTTCGAGGTCGAGGAAGAGGTGCTGCTCCGCAATGCCAGCTGACGCACTCATCGCCCTGTCGCCGACCGGAGCCCGACGCCGCAAGCGCGCCCGTGGGGAGGACGGCATCGCCCTCGTCACCGTGGTGCTCGGCATCATGGTGATCTTCGCCGCCGTGCTCGTGCTCGCACGCGAAGCCACCGCCCAGTACCGACAGGCCCGCTACAACGAGCGTGACGACGTCCTGCTCGCCCACATGGAAGCCGTCGTCGACCGCTACGTGTCGAAGCTCTCGGTCGACCCGACTTATCACCTCGCGTGGGTCGACGAGTTCGAACGAGCTCGCACCTGCACCGATCCGCTCTCGGCCCAGACCGGCACCACCCGTGCCGCCGGCGAGTCGTGGCTGACGGACTGCGGTTCGTGGTCCTACAACGACGACCCGACGCCCGCCGACTGGATCCGTCATCCCCTGACGGTCGACGGCGACGACGGTGAAGTGCTCATCGAGGTCCGACCGCGTTCGGACCGCGGTGCCGTCGAGCTCATCGTGTCCGGGCAGATCCGTGCCCGCCGCCAGTTCCGCACCATCAGCGTCGACATCAGCCCGCCGGCAGTGTCGGCGTTCCAGTGGTTGAGCGAGGTCGACCTCCGCTTCTCGCCGAGCGCCGATGTCGAAGGTCCCGTGTACTCGGGCAACGACGTCGTGTTCAACGGTCCGCCCATCGGTACCGCGAGAGGTGACGTCTACGCGGACAACGAGATCCTCGCCCCGCCGAGCTTCGCCAACGACGCCATCGGCTTCGACTCCACCGGCGCACACGGCGGCCTCGTGACGGACGTGTTCCCGGAACCACTCGTGTTCGACGACCTGTGGGACGACATCGCACTGCTCGAGCAGACTGCGTGCAGCCGCGGTGGCATCTGCCTCGACGAACCGAACGCCACCGCGTACATGATCCAGCCGCACGTGATCGGCAACTCGTCACGCGTCGCGGTCTGGTATTCGACCGTGACGACCAGCCTCGGCTGTCTCGAACCCGACGAGTGGTGGTGGATCAACGCCGAAGAGGACGGCGACGGTGACGGCATCGCCAACACCAACCAGTGGACGGTGCTCGGCACGTTCGACCTGCCGCAGAACGGTGTCCTGTGGGCCAATGCCCACGTCGTGCTCGGCAACCGCAACGTCGGCGCTCCCAGCGGCGAGGTCGTCGTCGGTGCGCCGCTGACGATCGCTGCGGGCAGCGTGCAGGACGAAGCGCACGTCATCTTGAACGGCGACATCGACTATCGCGACCGGTCGGTCGGCGATGTCCTCGGCGTCGTCGCTTCCGGTGACATCGTGATCAACCCGAACGCCGTCGGTACGCAGATCCCGGGTCAGCTGAACCTGACGGGTGCGTTCCTGGCACAGAAGGGCCAGCTCCGAGTGGCTCGCTCGTGCGGTCAGTGGGGTTCGGTGCCGCCGCTCGTCGTGACGCCGCAGCTGAACTTCGAGGGCTCGATCGCCACACGTGACACCGGCGACTTCGTCCTGTTCTTCCCGACACAGGACTTCAGCTGGGACGCACGGTTCCGCGACATCTCACCGCCGCTGTTCCCGCGGGTGTCCTCGGCGTACGCCTTCGTCGACTGGCGTGAGACGCCGGTCCCGGCCTGGGGTCGCCTGTGATGCACCGAGCGGGGCGAGCCCCGCTCGAGCTGGCACGGCGCGCTCAGGGTCGCGGCAAGGTCCTCGCTGCGTTCTTCGCGCTGGCGTTGGTCGCCGCGCTCGTACCCTCGTCGCCGGCCAGCGCGCTCGCCGTCGGCTCGGTCCAGGTCAGCGGCCCGAGCTCCGCGAACGTGAACACGAACATCCCGTTCACGATCAGCTACTCGTGCTCGGGCGACCAGACCTGCGCCAACGTCTCGATCTCCGTGTCGTTCAGCACCATGAACGCCGTCGGCTCGACCAGCTTCAGCATCGGCACGTTGCAGCCGGGCAGCACCGGCCAGGTCTTCGCCACCGGCAACTTCCCGTCGTCGACGCCCAACGGTGCGACGGGCAGCATCTCGGTGACGATGAACGTCGCCAACGGCTCGAACGGCAACGCGTCGAAGAACGTGACGGCCAACAACCCGACCCCGCCGACCACGACCACCACCACGACCAACCCCGGCACGACCACGACCACCACCGGTGGCCCCGGGTCGACGACCACCACGACGTCTGGTGGTGGCGGTGGCGGCAGCACGACCACCACGACCACGACGGCACCACCACCGTCCGCCAACTACGGCGTCGACGTCGGACGCTCGACCTTCGAAGTGGCTCTCGGCGACCAGATCGACTG
>JAHDHM010000063.1:10101-12857 GCA_020631315.1 Acidimicrobiales bacterium | reverse complement strand
GTCGTCGGCGCCGGCTCGGTGCCGGTCGAGTTCTCCGACGGCGTGCGGCACCTCCCAACTGATCCTCGCCGTGGACGGTCGCCTGTACGCCGCGCTCGACGGGATCATCGGCGACCGCTACCAGGTCGGTCAGGACACACCGCCGACGACGCCGTGGATGCTGACACCTCAGGTCTGGCGGCTCGTCGAGGACACGGTGCCCGACACCGTGGGACGCCTGGTCGGCGCGCTCGACCTCACCTGGCCACTCGACTGAGGTCGTGAGCACCGGCCGCTACGCCCCGAGCCCGACCGGCGACCTCCATCTCGGGAACCTGCGCACGGCGGTCGTCGCGTGGCTGTTGTCGCGACATGCCGGCAGCCCGTTCCTGCTCCGGATCGAGGATCTCGACCCAGCCAGTCGCACCGGACGTTTCGAAGCCGGCCAACTCGACGATCTTCGTGCGCTCGGGATCGACTGGGACGGCGAGCCGATCCGACAGTCGGAGCGGCTCGATGTCTACGCCGCAGCCATCGCCGAGCTCATCGGGCGTGGGCTCGTCTTCGAGTGCTACTGCAGTCGCCGCGAGATGCGGGAGGCCACGCGAGCTGCTCACGACGCCGGTCGAGCACCCGGCTATCCCGGCACGTGCCGAGATCTGACCGACGAACAACGGCGACGCCGCCGTGAGGAGCGGCCCGCGGCGCTACGACTCCGACGCATCGACGGCGAGGTGAGCTTCACCGATGTCATCGCCGGCCCGTTTCGCGGTCCCGTCGACGACCTCGTCCTGCGTCGCAACGACGGCACCCCTGCCTACAACCTGGCGGTCGTCGTCGACGACGCAGCCCAGGGCATCGAGCTCGTCGTCCGCGGTGACGATCTCCTTCCGGCGACGCCGGCGCAGATCCACCTGCACTCGTTGTTCGGATCGCCATCACCGGAGCACGCTCACGTCCCGCTCGTGCTCGGTCCGACGGGCGACCGCCTGGCCAAGCGCGACGGCGCCGTGTCGCTCGGTCAACTGCGAGCGCTGGGACACGACGCAGCCGAGGTGTTGGGCTGGATGGGCCACTCGCTCGGCCTGACGGAGGTCGGCGAACCGGCGGACATCGAGACGCTGCTCGGTCGGTTCGACCCGACCGCGGTGACGTGGTCGACGTGGACCGTCACCGACGCGCAGATCGGCAACTCCTGAGGACGACCTCCTCGACGCGTACGGGGTGTGAGAATCGACGCCGTGAGCACGTCTCCGGGCCAACGTGACATCGCCGAGCTGAAGCAGCTCTGGCGTCGGTGGGCGAAGCTCGCCCTGCCGACGCCACCGCCGGAGATCCACCGACACGTCGTCGAGCATCTTCGTCGGTACCTGGACCAGATCGACGGCGACGTCGTCACCTACCGGCCGATGCCCGGCGAGGTCTCGTTGGACGAGTTGTTCGACTCGCACCGTGACCGGCTTCTCACCACACGTACACCCGACGAGGGTCCGTTGACGGTGCACCGAGCGACGGTGCCGATGGAACGACACCGGTTCGGATTCGAGCAGCCGACCGCCGAGGCGCCCGAAGCCGACCGGTCTCGCATCGGCGCGGTGCTGGTCCCCGCGGTGCTGTTCGGCCGAGACGGCACGCGGCTCGGACACGGCGCGGGTCACTACGACCGACTGCTGCCGACGATCCCGGCGACAGCCCATCGGATCGGCATCAGCTGGTCGGCGATGACCGTCGCGAGCGTGCCCGTGGGCGGACACGACGTCCCGATGACCCACCTCGTCACCGAGGGCGGGCTCGTCGAACTCGGCTGACGCACAGCGCCGTCGCTTCAAGCCCCATCTCGCCGGCCCGTCACCTCCTCGCCGGCCCGTCACCTCCTCGCCGGCCCGTCACCCGTCGTTGGCCGGTTCGACACGTCCCGGCGGTAGCGTCGCCACGAGACCCATCAACGGCCCCGAACGGAGCACCCGCGTGCGCATCCTCCTCACCAACGACGACGGCATCGACTCGGTGGGGCTCCACGTCCTCGCCCGGGCGATGCGCCGCCACGGCGAGGTCGTGATCGCTGCCCCGGACACCGAGTACTCGGGAGCGTCGGCGGCGATCGGCGCACTGTGGCAGATGCAGCCCGAGATCCAGCGACGCACGGTCGAGGGCATCGACGAGTCGTGGGCCGTCACCGGCCCGCCGGCGCTGTGTGTGATGTTCGCCCGGATGGGCGCCTTCGGCGACCCATTCGACCTGGTCGTGTCCGGCATCAACCCAGGCGCCAACGTCGGCCGGTCGGTGTACCACTCGGGCACCGTCGGCGCAGCCGTGACGGGCCGCATCGGCGGCATCCACGGCATCGCCATCTCCCAGGCGGTCGACTCGTGGGGTGTCGAGGGACAGGGCTGGGACGAGATGCTCGAACGCCAGAAGTGGCACTCCGCCGCGCAGGTCGCCGACATCGTCGTCGAGGGCTTCATCGCCGATCCACCGTCGGAACCGGCGGCGTTGAACGTGAACGTGCCGAACGTCGAGTTCGAGGACATCAAGGGCTGGCGCCGGGCCGAGGTGGCCACGATGCCGCCTCGCTCCATGGCACGTGCCGACCTCGAGCCGAAGCAGGGCCACGACGGCACCTTCAAGGTGAAGATGTCGTGGGGTGAGACGCTCGACATCCCGGTCGAGACGGACTCCGGGGCGATCATGGCCGACGAGGTCGCGATCACCTGGCTGAGCCGCGTGACCGGCGAGCAGCCGACGGCCGGCCTCGGCGCCGAAGCCGCGATCGACAC
>JAHDHM010000063.1:0-10001 GCA_020631315.1 Acidimicrobiales bacterium | reverse complement strand
AGCGCTCCGTCGCTGAACCAGCACAGCGCTCCGTCGCTGAACCAGCACAGCGCTCCGTCGCTGAACCAGCACAGCGCTCAATCACATCGAAGACAGGCGCTGAGCCGGCTACTTGGCGAGCCAGCCGCCGTCGACGGTGATGGTCTCGCCGGTCAGGTAGCTCCCGGCATCGCTGGCGAGCAGGAGGAGCGCGCCGTCGAGCTCACCTTCGACGCCGGCACGGCGCAGCATGGTGCCGCGTTGGATGTAGCGCTGGCCGCCTTCGGCGTTCTCACCGGTGAACATCAGCTCGGTGAGTTCGGTCTCGAAGTAGCCGGGGGCGATGGCGTTGACCCGCACACCGTGGCGCGCCCATTGACCGGCGAGTTCCTTGGTGAGACCGATGAGACCTGCCTTCGACGCCACGTAGGCCGCCTGGTGGTTCGGGGCCGAGGCTGCCGTGCCGTGGATCGACGAGATGTTGATCACCGAGCCGCCTCGCCCTGCATCGATCATGTGGCGAGCCGCCAGCGAGGCGAGGTGGAAGCACGCAGTGAGGTTCACGTCGACCACGTGTGCGAACTGCTCGCGTGACTCGTCGACTGCAGGTGTGGGGGCGTCGGAGGCGCCGGCGTTGTTGACCACGATGTCGATGCGGCCGTGCAGCTCCATCGTCCGTGCGACGAGCGCCTCGACCTGTGCCGGGTCGGTCACGTCGCAGGCCATCGGCGTCACCCCGGACACGTCGGCGGCGAGCTGTTCGAGGCGTTCGAGTCGACGGGCCGCTGCCACGACGGTCGCTCCCGCCGAGGTGAGCACGCGGGCGAATCGCGCTCCGAAGCCGCTGGAGGCGCCGGTGACGATCGCGACCCGATCGGTCAGGTCGAAGCTGGGGAGATGTTTGGTGGACCCAGCGCTCATGAGCGGACGGCCTTTCCGACGGTGAAGTAGGACACCGGCTTGGGTCCCGGCACGAACGACGAGTCGCTCCACGAGATGTCGAAGCCGGCAGCATCGATCATCGCAGTGGCGTCACGGGTCAGATGGCATCCGTCGAACAGGCGCCGCTGCACGGGTTCGAGGCGTCGTTGCCACTTCTGCACACCGTCGACCGGAGCGTGGCCGTGCTCGAGGAAGTGGAGGGAGCCGCCACGGCGGATCACACGGTGCAGCTCGGCGAGCGCCGCCGACGGATCGGGGATCGTGCACAGCGTGAAGGTCACCAGCCCTGCGTCGCAGCTGGCGTCGTCGAGCGGCAGCGACTCGCCGTCGAGGCCGGCGAACCGGACCTCGATGCCGCGTTTGCGAATCCGGTCGGCGGCGAGACGTTGCCCGAGTTCCGACGGGTCGATGGCGTGCACGAGTTCGACCTCGTCGGGATAGTGCGGCACGTTGAGCCCGGACCCGAAGCCGGGCTCGACCACGACACCGTGGAGCCCCTCGACGCAGCGCCGACGCCATTCGCCGATGCCGTCGGACCCGCAGGCCACGTCGATGATCCTCGGAAGGACCTTGTCTCGATAGATCGCCATGGTCACTCCGGTAGGGCACGGACGAGTCGCTCCTCGCCGTGGTCAGTGGATCAACTCTGACCCACCGCCCGATGTCAGGTCGAACTGCGGTCCGTCGAGACGATCGCAGGAAGCAGCACCATCGTCGCCAACCAACCGAGGACGATGATCCCGGCGAGGAACAAGCCGACGATCACGTACGGCGTGAGCGACGAGAACAGCAGGGGCATGAAACCGATCGAGATCACTGCCGCGTTGCGGGTCAGCGCCCGCGCGGGCTCACCGGCGAACACGTCGATCGCTGCCCTGGGGCTGCCCGTGGTTCCGAGCAGCTCGCGGAACCGTTCGACGAAGTGGATGGCGAAGTCGATGCCGATGCCGAGCACGAGCGTCGACAACACGGCGATGGGCATGTCGATGTCCTTGCCGATCGCTGCGATCACCCCGTAGACGGCGACGATCGTCCACAACACCGGCACCATCGCCAGCGCGGCCCACTTCACGGACCGGAACAGGATCGTCAGCAGCACCGTGATGATGACGAGGGTGACGGCGAAGCCGACGAGCATTCCGGACACCATCTCGTCCTGCCAGACGAGGTTGAGGTAGGTCTCGCCGGCCCAGGTGACCTCGATGCCGGCGGGGAGCGACGCCGCGGCGATCAACTCGTCGGTGCGGTCGACGATGGCGCTCATGGTCTGGTTGTCGCCCGACCTGAGCTGCATGCGGACGTTGGCCACACTCAGGTCCTCGGTGATGAGCGTCTGGACGAGCGGCGAGCGGAGATCGTCCAGACGAGTCGCGGCGTCGGCGCCGGTCTGTCCACCGAGCAGATCGACATACGAAGCACTCGTACCGATCGACGGGTCATTCGCCCACTCGGCCTGGAGGTCGGCGATCGCGGCGATGACCGCGGGATCGGTCAGCTCCGCGCCGCCGGTCGCACGTACGACGACGTTCGCTCCGAAGGTGCCGGGCAGTTCGTCGTTGAGCCGTTCGGTCGCTTCTCGGACCTCGTGGCCAGAACGGAACCAGTTGACCGGATTGTCGTTCACCTCGGTACCGGTCGCGGAAGCCGCCGCAGCGAGCAGGATCACGACCGCACCGACGATGACCGGGAGCCGGCGACGAGCACCCGTGACCGGGAGACGACGGACGGCGGCTGCGAACCGGGTGGCCTCGGCGTCGGACGACAGGGACTCGAGCGCCCGGTCAGGCACCAGCATCAACAACGCCGGCAGCAGCGTGAGGGTCGCGAGCCAGGCGACCACGACACCGAAGGCGATGAACACGCCGAACACCTGCACCGGCGGGATCGGGGTGAGCACGAGCGAGGCGAAGCCCACGACGGTGGTCACCGAGGTGAATGCGACCGGCCCTGCGAGGTGGTCGTAGACCTTCACGATCGCGGACTCTCGGGACTCACCCGACGAGATCTCGTCGAAGAACTCGCTGATCACGTGGATGGCGTCGAGGATCGCGATCGGCATCAGGAAGATCGGGATCATCGAACTCATGATGTGCAGCGTGTTCCCGGTCGAGATCAGCGCACCCATGGACCAGATCACCGCGACGAGGGCAAGGGCCATCGCCGGCCCGACGAGGGCGATCCGACGGAAGAACGCCAGCATCAGCAAGAAGATGGCGAGGCCGGCGAGCGGCGCGAACAACGCCATCTGCAGGAACATCTGATCGCCGAACGCCTCCTGAGCCAGCGGCAGGCCGGCGATGTGTCGTTCGAGGCCAGCGAGCTGTCCGTCGCCGTCGAGGAGCGAGTTCGCTGCGTCACGGACCGGCTGCGCGTCGGACTTGTCGACCAGCGGGACGAAGAAGGCGAGCGTGTCACCGTCGGCGCTGAGCACGTTGCCGCCGAGGAGCGGATCGACGGCGATCGCGTCGACCACCGAGGCGGCCCACTCTGCCGACGAGGCGCCCGGCGCGAGGTCACCCTGCATGGCCGAACGGACGCTGATCATCGTCGCGGCATCGACGCCGTCCACCTGAGCGAGATCGTCATGGAGTGCAGCCGCAGCGTCCAGCGTCGCCGCGTCGGTGACGGGTCCGTCGGAGAACAGGCCGACCACCAGCAACTGGTTGCTGCCGAACAGCTCCCTCAGCTCAGCGTTCGCGACCCGCACCGGAGCGTCCTCGGCGAGCATGTTCTCGGGGTCGGTGTCGATCTGGACGAACACGAAGCTCGCAGCGAAGGCCGCGGTGACAACGCCGATGATGGCGAGCACCTTGCGCGGCGACCGGATCGAGAGGTGGACGAGGCGGAGCGAGAGGCCGCGCAGACCGCGGGCCGAAGAGGCGTTCTCAGACACGGCCGACAAATGTACGGACAATTGGAGGCTTCGGCAACGTCCTCGCCGTCCGACGACGCCGAGCGAACGTCGTCGCGTGGTTCAGTCGCTGCCGATGACGGGGATCGCCGCGCTCCCGAGGGCATCGGCGATCCGATCGAGCGCACCGACGACACCCGCTGCGGGGTCGACCGACGCCGCCGACCAGCGGGCGGTGATGGCATCCCACCGGGCGGATGCTTCCCCATCGAGGGTTCCGCGCAGCGAGCCGAGCGCGAGCAGGTTCTGCTCGGCCCGATCGGTGAGGGTCTGGGCCTCGGAGGCGTAGTGGTCGTCGACCACGGCGTCGAGCTCGTCGTCGGTCATGGCCGGCACCACCCGAGAGGCGATACGGGCCATGTTGCGGTACGAGCCCTGCAACAGGAACGGCGGTGCGGTCCGGTCGTCGTCGGACATCGCCGCCGACGCCACGTAGGCGCCGTTGACCTGCATGACCGTGCCTTGCGCTCGGCGGAGAAGGCGGACCAATCGAACCGTCTCGGCCAGATCGGGTCCGTCCCAGCGGTGTACCAGTCCGTCGGTGCTCTCGGGGCGACGACCGTCGGCCATCCCCACGATGGCCTCGACATCGTCGATGAGGCGCGCCGCCCGAGGTGCCAGTGGCGGGCAGGCCGTGAGGCTGTTCTCGAGGTAGGAGAGCGCGAAGTCCTCGCCGTGCTCGTCGGCGACGTCACCGAGGTTGTGGACATCGGCGCGGTTCACGAGCATGTCGGGCAGCTCGAAACGACTGCCACCGGTCGAGTACGGGTTGCCCGCCATCACGACCGCGAAGCGCTTGCCTCGCAACTCGAACGTGGTGGCGTCGCCGTCGACGACACCCTCGACCCGGCGTGTGGCGTCGGCCAGGGGGATGAAGCGCGACAGGAACTGCGGCGAGGTGAACTGCACGTCGTCGATGAACAGCATCACGTTGCGACCCATCGACAACGCCAGGTTGACCTTCTCGATCTCTGCACGTGCGGCGGCGTTCGGCGCGTCCGCGGGATCCAGTGACGTCGTGTCGACGCCGAGTGCCGGACCGTTGACCTTCACCATCAACATGCCCAGCCGGTCGGCCAGCCATGCCATGAGCGTCGTCTTGCCGTAGCCGGGAGGTGACGTGAGCACCAGCAGGCCGCTACGGCTGAGGTCGGTGGCGTCGGTGGTCCCGATCTGGCGTGCCAGGTTCGCACCGACCAACGGCAGCAGCGCACGGTCGATCAATCGGTTGCGGATGAAGCCGGCCATGACCTGCGGCCGATGGGCATCGAGATCGATGTCCGAACGAGCCGCCGCCACGACCGAGCGACGGGCTGCCTGGTAGCGGGGCCAGCGGTCGTCCATGGCCGTGCGGTGACCGCCGACCCGGTGCGCGAGCTCGTCGACACGGGCCGTCAGCTGACCGTCGACGATGCGGCGGTGTGAGCTCACGAGACCGTCGATCGTGACGGTTCCCGTGTGCGTGATGTCCCGACGACCGACGTCGGGTGCGGCGAACAACGCGGCAGCCTCGTCGACGTCGAACTCGAACGGGTGCATCACCTCGTGCTGCGCCACCACACCACCGATCCAGTCACGAGCGACCAGATGCCGGACCCAGGGATCGGCAGCGGAGGCGAGGGCTGCGTCGAACGCCGCTGCCCCTTCGGCCCCGAGAGAGTCGGCCACCCGACCGGCGAGGTCCGATGCGGTGGAGGGCACCGCGAGATCGGTCTCGTGGCCGGCACCGGCCTGGCCGAGATCCTCCGCGAGGTATGCGGCGACAGCAGCGACGTCGACGTCGGGCAGTGTGGCCGACACGACGCGGGCGATGTCGGCGACGAGCCGCACCCGAGCATCGTCACGACCGACGTGGCGGCGCATCGCACGAGCCGACACGGCACGTGTCGACCAATCGGAGAGCACCTCGGCGTCGACCGTCGCCGCGACGACACGGCCCACCGCCCGGCTCGAACCGGCGTGTGCGAGCACGGGCTCGTCGATGCCGTGGGCGCCGAGCGCGGCGATGATGCGGCCGGCGTCGTGGTCGTGAACGCCGAGTTCGTAGCCCTCGCCGTGTCGGCGTTCGGCCGTCGCCCGGACCACTTCGGCGAGCCGCTCCGGCACGGCCGCGGCGTGCACCAACTGTTCGGGGTCGTCCTGGTGGTCGACCAGCACCGCCCAGGCGAGGTACTCCGCCCTGGCGACGTCGTCGCTCTCCGACGGGTAGGGGCGGTCGAGCAGGTCGGCGAACTCGGCGAGCTGTTCGGTGACGTCGACTCGGTGGTCGGTGCCGGTGACGGAGACGGCGATCCCGTCGTCGGACGGCGTCAGCACGAGTTCGAAGGGCTGCTCGTTCGGGGCGAAGCGGAAGCCGCCGAAGTCGAGGCTGCCGTCCTCGTCGACGAGGTCGGTGCGGTCGCGCACGCGACGTCGAGCCTCTTCTGCGGCGGCGTTCAGGGCCGTCCGGAGTTCGGCGGCTTGGCCGACCTCACCCAGCTCGTCGAGGTCGTCGGCGAGACCGCGCACACGGGCGACCATCTGATCGGCGGCGAAGAAGCCGGCGATCTCGGCCTCGTCGGCAGCGTCGGCTGCCCGGTGTGTGACGGTGTCGAGCAGGCGTCGGCCGGCGTCGACCAGCCGCTGGGCCCGACGGGCGCGCTCGTCGACCAGTTCGGCGCGGCGTCCGCCGAAGGTCTCGTTCAGGCGCACCCGCAGTTCGACGAGACGTTCCAGCCGCTCGGGTTCTTCGCCGTAGCGGCTCTCGATCCGTTCGAGGTTGACGAGCAGGCGAGCCAGTTCGGCATCGCAGTCGGCGGGCGTGGCGACGGTGGCGACCGCGCCGGACATGGCTTGCTCGAGCAGTGCGATCTCGGCGTCGAACGCCTCGTCGGACTCCGACGAGCGCAGCGACCGAACCCGCGCGTCGAGAGTGGCCCGTGAGCGGTTGGCCAGCGCCGTGACGTCGGCGATGCGCCGGACGATCCGGGTACGAACCGTCGGGTCGCCGGCGTCGAGTGCCGAGACCGCATCGACCACGGCATCGAGGTCGCCGGTGACATCGCCGACCTCACCCATGACGTCCGTGACGTCGGCGGCCGTGGTCGCAGCCTGGCCGCGCTCGACCAGCTGTTCGAGGCGACGGGAGAACGAGTCGAATGCCACGTCGTCGTCGAGCACCACCGAGGCGCGCTCGGCGAGCTCGGCCATCGACGTGTCGAGTCGACCGAGCAGCGCGGCCACGGCCTCGTCGTCGATCTCCGGAACGTCGGTCAACAGCGACGCCTCACCCCGGCCGCGGCGTAGCGCGCCGAGCGCCTCGACGACGCCGGCAGGATCGGCCGTCTGCGCGGCCTGGTCGATCAGACGCTGCACCTCACGAGTCGAGTCACCGAGACGAGTGGCCGCCTCGGTGCGAAGACGCCGCACCTTGACGTACTCGTCGACCAACAACCCGGAGGTGTCGACGATGTCGCGCAGGCCGTCGTGGACGTCCTGCGCCTCGGGGTCGGCCATCCACACGTGGGTGTCGAGGGCGCGACGGGCGGCGACGATGATGGCCTCCCAGGTGCGCTCCGAGGGCACGGCGTCCTCGGCGAGCTGGCCGACGTCGAAGACGTCGCCGAGGCCTGCGACCAGGTCGGCGTTGCCGACGCGACCGACCCAAGAGCCGTCGTCCGACGCTGTCGCAGCGGCGAACTCGGCGTCGGCGAACGGGCTGTCCCACCACTGCACCGGGTGAACTCGGGACGGGTCGGCGTCGCCGGGACTGCCACGGAACAGCACCATCCGACCGTCGTCGAACATGGCGAAGCCGAGACACGGGATCAGCTGGGCGATCTCACGACGGACCAGGTTGTACGGGGCCAGCAGGTACTCGCCCGAGTCGCGCTCGTGGAACACGTAGAGCAGGTCTTCGCCGTTCGGTGCGGCGATGACCTCCTCGAAGATCATGTCGTCGGACGGCACGTCGAACAGACGGGTCCCGGTCGTGGCCAGGTGGTAGCCGCCGGGGAAGACCACGCCGTCGCCACCGGGCAGGATGCGCGAGGCGAGACCCAGTGCATCGACGCGGGTGCCCGAACGGGTGCGCCGCCCGAACAGGTAGTAGCGGGGCGCCTCGGAGTACAGCTCGACGCGGATGGCGAGCTCTTCCCCGAACTGGGCGAACGCGACGCCGACGTCCGCGAGGGACTGGCCGGGTACGGCGACGTCCTCGTCGACTTCGACCCGGCCACCGGGGCTGCCGTCCTCGACCCGGAGCTGGAGACGGCCACCACGGAAGCCGACGAACACCTCGTCGAGGATCGACACGGTCGGGTGCGCGCCGGCCCGCTGGTCCTCGCGGGTGCTGCCGACCCAGTTCAGGTCGTGCGGATCGGGCCACGTGTAGTCACGGTCACCGCGGGCGTCGACGAACGACACCGACCCGTCGAGGGCCACCGTCCAGCGCAGCACGGCGACGTCGGCGGCGCGATCACCGATGCGGAACGCAGCCAGTAGCTGGGTCTGCGTGCGCCGGAGGTCGGCGAAGGTCGCCTTGCCGTAGAAGCGGTGGAGCTTGTCGAACTCCTCGCGGAACGCTGGATCGTTCAGGAACGAACGCGGATCGTCGGTCGCCAGCGGATGCAGATCGCCGTCGGCACCACGCTCGTAGAGCGCGAACACGTGCTCTGGCGTGACGGTGGCGAGCTCGGTGGTCGCCCGAAAACCGAGCAGCAACAGATCGCCGAGCCGGACGATGTCGCGGGGCTGGCAGGCCAGCTCGGTCCGCAGACGATCGGAGCCGGCGAGGCTCAGCCGCGTCGATCCGAACGCCTCGGTGCGGCGAGCGTCGAGTGCGGTCGCCGCGTCGAGCGTCTCCCTGACCCGGGAGCGGAGGCGTCGCCGGAGCAGGTCGTACGACCCGCCCGACAGCACCTCGCCCTCATCCGAGGAAGCAGCGCCTCCAGAGGGAGTGGTGGTCTCGTCGGACACCGGCGGCTCAGCGCTCGTCGTCGAAGAGGTCGCTCACCGAGCGACTCCCGAGCCCACCGGATTCGACGGCATCGCGCAGCTGCTGTGCCAGCCCGCCGCCGTCACCGAGCTGCGATCCCAGACGGGTCACGAGATCGGCGATGGTGAGGTCGCGAATGCCGGCGGCACCCAGCCCACCCAGGCCTTCGGAGATGTCGGCGACGATGCTGGCATCACCCTCGAGGTACGGCGAGAGCATGCGGCGACCGGAATCGCCGGCGTTGACGAAGCTGTCGATGGCCTGGCCGTGTCCGGCCGCCGAGAGGATCCGCTCGACGATGCCCTCGTCGGAGACGATCTGCATGTCGGCGTTGGAGAGGGACTCGCCGAGTGCGGCGGCTGCCGACTTGGCGACGTCGGCCCGTGCGCCGATGGCGGCGAGCTCGATCTCGCGCTCGGCATCGAGGCGCAGGCGGAACTCCTCGTGGCCCTGTCCGGCTGCGGTCATGGCACCGACGCCTTCGGACTTGGCCTTCAGGCCTTCACCTTCGCCTTCGAGGCGGGCCTTGGTGGCCTCGCCCTCGGCGGTGCCGAGCGCTCGCACGGCTTCGGCGTCGGCCTGCTTGACCTCGACCTCGGCCAAGCCGGTCGCCCGGATGGCCTCGGCTCGCTCACGCTCGACCTGCACCTCGGCGAGGCCGGAGGCGGCGCTCTCGGCCTGGGCACCTTCGGCCCGGCGCTTGGCTGCCTGCATCTGCTGACTGGCAGCCTCGGCTTCGGCTCGGGCGAGGATCGTCTGACGCTCGGCTTCGGCGCCGGCCGCCTGCTTGTCGGCCTCGGCCTCCTTCACCCGGGCGATGAACGCAGCCTCGGCCATGCCCTCTGCGGTCTTCACCTCGGCGTCGGCCTGGCGCTGCGCCTCTTCGACGACCCGCAGCGTGGCGATCTCCTCTTCCTTCTGGGCGACGCCGAGGTCGGCTTCGACCCGGCTGCGGGTCAGCTCGGCCAGCTCGCGCTCGCTGACTTCCTTCTCGCGTGCCGCTTCGGCCACGGCGGTCTCACGACCGACCTCGGCGAGCGCGCGGTCACGCTCGATCTCCTCGGTCTGGACGGCGATCACACGCTGACGGTTGGCGTCGGCGAGGGCGATCTCACGATCCTTGTTCTGGTCGGCGACACCGACGCCCTGCTCGGCGGCGATGCGGGCCTCTTCGGCCACCCGGATCGACTCGGC
>JAHDHM010000062.1 GCA_020631315.1 Acidimicrobiales bacterium | reverse complement strand
CACGACGAGGACATCGCCGCCATCCACGAGATCGCGTCCGAGTACGGCGCACGCGCTGCCGTGTCGACCCACTTCGCCGACGGCGGCCGTGGCGCCACCGAGCTGGCCACCGCGGTCAAGGAAGCCGCCGAGGAAGAGTCGAACTTCGAGCTCCTCTACCCCGCCGAGGCCTCGCTCAAGGACAAGATCCACGCCGTGGCCACCAAGGTGTACGGCGCCGACGGCGTCAGCTACACGCCGCAGGCCGACAAGCAGCTCGACACCTACACCAAGGCCGGGTTCGACAACCTGCCGGTCTGCATCGCCAAGACCCACCTGTCGATCAGCTCCGACGCCAAGTTGAAGGGCGCCCCGACCGGCTGGACCCTCCCGGTTCGTGAGGTCCGTGCTTCGGTCGGTGCCGGCTTCGTCTACCCGATCTGCGGTGACATGCGCACCATGCCCGGCCTGGGTGCGAACCCCGCCGCCAACCACATCGACATCGACGCCGACGGCAACGTCGTCGGCCTCAGCTGAGCAAGGAGCATCCGATGGTCCTCTCCAAGATCTTCGGCAAGGGCGACGAGGTCGTCGAGTCGGCCGAGGCCGTGGCACACCGCCGCTCCCTCACCGAGAACTTCACCTTCGAGCTCATCCCGCTCAAGAGCCTCCAGACCCAGAAGGAGCATCTGCCCGCGGGTGCTGCCGTGTCGGTGACCTGCTCGCCGGCCAAGGGCATCGAGGAGACGCAGCGGCTGACCGAGGAGTTCCTCGGCGCCGGTTTCGCCGCAGTGCCGCACCTCTCGGCTCGCATGGTCCGTGACCGCATCCACACCAAGGAGCTCGCCGGCTGGTGCCGCGAGGTCGGTGTGAAGAAGGTGTTCATCGTCGGCGGTGATGCCGAGGAGCCCGGCGACTACCCCGACGCCGTCGTCTTCCTCTCGGACCTGCTCGACACCGACCACGGTCTCGACGCCATCGGTGTGACGGCGTACCCCGACGGGCACTCGTTCATCTCGAACGACGATCTCCACTGGGCGCTCCACACCAAGCAGCGTCTCCTCGACGAGGCCGGCGTGCCGGGTTGGGCCTCCACCCAGATGTGCTTCGACCCCGAGACCATCGAGGCGTGGCTCCGTGCCGAGCGCGAGGCCGGGCTCACCCTGCCGGTGCACCTCGGCATCTCGGGCGTGGTCGACAAGACCAAGCTCATCACGATGGGCGCCCGTCTCGGCATCGGTCAGTCGCTGAACTACTTCAAGAAGAACAAGGCCGCCATCGCCAAGATGCTGACGTCGCCGTCGTACGATCCCAACGACCTGCTCATCCCGCTGTCCGAGGCCAACCTCGAGCTCGGCGTCGAGGGTGTGCACATGTTCACGTTCAACCAGGTCGAAGCCACCGAGGCGTGGCGACAGGGCAACCTGTAACAGCACAGCGAACATCTGAAGGATCCACACGGCGATGAGTGACGAGCGTCTGATCGACGGCAAGCCCATCGATCGCACCCCCGGTGGTGCGATCAAGATGAACGGCAACCGCCTCCGCAACGAGCTGGTGGCCAACCTGGCCGCCGAGATCGAACGCCTCGGCAACCCCGCCGTGTGCCTGGCCACGGTGCTGGTCGGCGACGACAAGCCGTCGCACCTGTACGTCAACTCCAAGCACAAGAAGGCCGCCGAGGCCGGCATGCAGTCGCGCAACGAGACACTCGGTGCCGACGCCACCCAGGAAGAGGTCGAGGCGGTCGTCCAGCGCCTCGTCGACGACCCGTCGGTGCACGGCATCCTCGTGCAGCTACCGCTTCCGGACGGTCTCGACCCCGAGCCGGTACTCGATCTGATCCCGCCGGAGAAGGACGTCGACGGCCTCACCGAGCGTTCGATGGGCCGCCTGGTCCGGAGCCGTCCAGGCCTCACGCCGTGCACGCCGAAGGGTGTCATGCGCCTGCTCGAGGGCTATGGCATCGAGACCAAGGGCAAGAAGGCCGTCGTCGTCGGTCGTTCGACCCTCACCGGTCTGCCACAGGTCCTGCTGCTCGGCCAGAAGGGCGCCGACGCCACCGTCACGCTCGCCCACTCCCGCACCGCCGACCTGGTCGCGGAGTGCAAGGACGCGGACATCATCGTCGCTGCCGCAGGTGTGGCCAAGATGATCGGCGCCGAGCACGTGAAGCCCGGTGCCACCGTCGTCGACGTCGGCGTGAGCCGCACGGCCGACGGCATCCAGGGCGACGTGGACTTCGACGCCGTCGAGGGCATCGCCGGCGCCATCACCCCGATGCCCGGCGGTACCGGGCCGATGACCATCGCCTGCCTCCTCGAGAACACCCTCGAAGCCGCCCGCCTCCAGGGCGCAGTGCGTCGCTGACGCTCCCTTCGGTCGCTCTCCGCCTTTCACAGCCGGCACAGCCGACTGCGAAACGCTGACGCGGCGCCCTCGCTCGCTGTCGTGCGTCAGACTCTCCGTCGTGGACTCGGGGATCGCTGGGCGACGGTTGGAAGCGGCGGTTGCTGCGGACATGGCGGGCTTCGTCGCGCCGCTCGTCGCCGACGGCCATGATGGCTCGGCGTTCGCTGCGCCGGTGGCCGGTGGGCACCTGGTGCTGACGGGACCTGGCCTGTACGTGAACCGAGTGCTCGCCGGAGGGATCGAACGGCCACCGAGGCCTGACGAGCTGCAGTTCGTGATCGAGCGTTCGGCCGACGTCGGGGTCGATGCGTCGTTCGACGTGTCGGGGCTCAGCCACCCCGACACCGCTCCGGTTCTCGCCGAGTACGGCTTCGAGTCCGACGCCGAGGTCGATGCCGTCGCTCTCGTGCAACCTCTCGACGAACGGCACCTCGCGGCCGAGGTCAGGTTCGACGTCGAACCGGTCGAGTCCGAGTCGGATCTCGAGGAGTGGCTCGAGGCCACGGCGGCGGGCTGGGGTCATCTCGAGCCGGAACGCCGTGCTGCCAGCGACCGGTTCTCACGTGCCGCCCACGTGGCGCAGTCGCCGGGGCTGCTGCTGGCGCGTGATCCGTTCCACGGCGCCGTCGTCGGCGTGGCCATGCTGTCGATCATCGGCGACGTCGCGGTGCTCGGCGGGATGTCGACGCTGCCACGGCATCGACGGCGTGGCGTCCAGTCGGCCCTGATCCGGGCCCGTCTGTCGGTGGCAGCCGCCGCCGGCTGCACACTCGCCGGGACCCATGCTGCTCCCGGAGGCGACTCGCTCCGCAATCTGCAGCGACACGGATTCGAGCCGTCGCACGAGAACGTGACCTGGACGAGACCCACGACGGCCTGAGCACGTCACGGTGCAACCGCCGGTCTGCGATGCTGGGCCGATGGCTCAGATCGTCATGGTTCACGGTGCCTGGCACGGCGCATGGTGCTGGGAGGACCACGTCGCGCCGGCTCTGCGGGAGCGGGGCCACACGGTCCACACCTTCGACCTGCCGGGGCACGATCGGCCGGGCGACATGCGGCGCAACTGGTCGACCGTCGGCGCGTACCTCGCAGCGGTCGACGACACGGTCGCGTCGTCGGGGGCGTCCGCCGATGAGCTCGTGGTCGTCGGGCACTCCATGGGCGGCTACCTGACGCAACGCTGGCTCGAGGACAACACCGCGGCCCTCGGTCTGCTGGTCGCGTCCGTCCCCGACAAGGGTGTGCTCGGACCGAACCTCGCGCTGGGCCGCGAGATGCCCGGTCTCGTCGCGAAGGCGGCGTTCACCGCTGACTACTCGCACCTGGTCGGCGACGACGAACTGGTCCGAGACCTCTTCTTCACCGAGCAGACCCCGGCTGAGGTGGTTCGCAGCACCACGGAGCGGCTCCAGAACGAGTCGGCGCTCGTGATCAACACGATGATCGTCCGTCTCCCCCGGCCCGACGGCGTCACGTCACCCGTCGAGGTGATCGCTGCCGGCAGGGACAAGGTCTTCCCGGTCGAGCTCCAGTACCGACTGGCCGAGCGCTACGGCGGTCGCCCTCGCATCATCGCCGGCGCCGGGCACGACGTCATGTTGGACGAGCAGTGGCCGGAGCTGGTCGACGCGATCGACGAGGCGATCGGCCGCCGGGTTCAGAGCAGCGGCTCGAACGCCTCGACGTAGTCGGCCAGCCGGCTGCCGATCTCGATCGCCAGCTCGTCGTCGTCCTCGTCGACGTCGAACCAGACGTCGCTGACCCGACGCCACTTCGGTGCACCCAGGAAGGGCCCGGCGATCGCCTCGTCACCGAGCAGCGGGCGCCATCGGGCTTCGTCGTCGAGCCAGCGTCGGAGTTCGTCGTCGTTGGCGGACTCGACCTTCATCTCGCTGTGCAGCCCGATCTCGACGACGAAGCCGTCGCCGCCGTCGACGTGACGCCGAGCGACCACCTGGGCTTCGAAGTGCACGCGTGGGGATTCCTCGGTGTCGAACCAGACCTTCACGCCGGCCCGATGCGCGCGGCTGCGCAGCCGCGCGCCCAGATCGCCGGACATGGAGCGGGCGATCTCGAAGGCGTGGTCGAACAGATCCGGTGCCACGGGACGACCCTACGACGTAGACTCGGGACTTCATGACGTCGGTCTCGAATCCCTCCCACGAGGCCGCCACCGCTGCCGGTGATCCGGCCGACGCAGCAGTCGTCGATGCGGTCGCGGCGGACGAGCAGCGTGAGCGCACGTTCTCGACCTCGATCGTGGTGTCGGGCGTTCGTTGCCTGCTGGCCTACATCGTCTTCCCGTGGCTGCTGCCCGCTCTGGGCGTGGCACAGGGTGTCGGCCCTGGCGTCGGCATCGTCATCGGCCTCGTGGCGATCGGCTTCAACGTCTACAGCATCCGCCGGTTCTGGGCCTCGCAGCATCGTTGGCGCAACGCGGTGATCGGGCTCAACGCCGTGATCATCGTCCTGCTCACCGTGATGCTCGTGATCGACGTCGTCGACCTGCTGTAGCAGTCAACCGGGCCCTCAGTCGCCCTGTTCGAACTCTCGGGCGGGGTCGATGCGCCAGGTCTGCACGGAGTCGGGTGCGGTTTCCCCGAGGCCGTCGTCGATCCACGCGGTGAACGCTGAGGTCGCCTCGTCGCTGGCGGCCCGTCCGAAGAACTGACGGCTACGACCGTGCCGGACGACGATCACGTTCGACGCACTGCACAACGCCAGGCAGTCGGTCACGGTGAGTGAGACACCGTTCTGCGCGTCGGCGGCGGCTCGGAAGGCGTCGAGCTGGCCCTCGTGGTCCATCAGCGGGTGCTTGCGGCCGCCGCAGCGACCGCCTCGGCACACGGTGATGTTCGCGGCGGACCTGGGCACAGCGGTCAGGGTACGGCACCTGGCGGCGCATGAGGTGCTGGCGATCGGGACTAGATGACCACGGAGAGTGGTGCTAGGTTGCCGTCCGCGTCTGTGGCGCATGCGGCGACAACGAACGACCCTCTCCCCAGGGAACGGACCTCTCGTGACTCTCCAGATTCGCTCTCGTCCCGACGGACGCGACGGCTCGCCTCATGAACCGCTGACACCGATGGTGCGCCGACTCGCGTGCGCGGTGCTCGGTGCTGCGTTGCTCGCGCCCGTGTGGTTGACGGGATCCAGCAGCCCGACGTTGGCGGCGCCGGACGAGCCGATCGCGCTGTCCGTGTCGATGCGCAGCGACGAACCCCACCTGGTCGAGTCGATCGAGGCGGAGCTCGGCCGCAAGCTCGACGCGGTGCGTGTGTTCAAGAAGTGGAACCACACGTTCCCGAGCAACGACGATCGCGAGCTGCTCGACGGCCGCGACATGATCCTGTCGATCAAGCCGTCGGTGAACGGCGAGGAGATCCTGTGGGCCGACATCGCCGCCGCGGCACCGGGTGACGCGCTGTATGACGACATCGTCAGCTGGGCCGAACGGATCCGGCCGTATGAGGACCAGATCTGGCTCACCTTCCACCACGAGCCCGAAGCCCGGGTCAACGTGCCTCACGGTACCGACGACGAGTTCATCGCCGCATGGCGCAACTTCATGACGATCATCGCCGACCAGGGCGTCGAGCTGGCCGGTCGGGTGATGATCTTCACCGACTACGCGTTCCACCTGCCGTCGACCGATCGCCGCCACGCACCGAAGTGGTATCCGGGCGACGACTGGGTCGATGCCGCAGCGATCGACGCCTACAACTGGTACGACTGCCGCGAGGGCGTGTTCACCCGTTGGATGTCGCTCGAGGAGATCATCGAGCCGTTCCGGGCGTGGGGCCAGGATCGGCCCGACATCGATCTCATGCTCACCGAGGTCGCCTCAGCGGTGGATGCCGATGACCCGGACCGGCGCGGCGAGTGGATCGACGATGCGGCTGCGCTGTTGCAGGAGCCCGAGTACGACCAGTTCACCTACTTCAGCTGGTTCCACCTGCGCCTCTCGAGCTTCCCGAACTGCGACTGGCGGATCCAGGGCACGCAGTCGTTCGACGCGTTCGAACGACTCGCCGACCTGCCTGCGTTCGGTGGCGACGGCGACACTCCCCCGACCACGACCACCACGTCGTCGACGACCACCACCACGGTCCCGGATCACGACGGCTGTGGCCTGACCCGTCTCGGTGGCGACAACCTCCTCGAGTGGGAGGACACCGCGGGCCGACACGTGCTGCGCCGCGACGGCAGCTGGCTCGCCACACCCGGACGCGGTGTCACGTCGTATCTGGACGAGAACGCGCCCGCCGACGCCGTCTACGAGCTGCGCTCGTGGGAGGACGGCGTGCGTGTCGACACGCCGTGCACGGCCGGCGATCCGGTCACGACCACGACATCGTCCACCACCACATCCAGTTCGACCACCTCGTCGACGACCACGACCACCGTCGCTCCCCCTCCGGGCGACGAGTGCGTGGTCGAGCGCGTCGATGGTGACAACGTCATCAGCTGGACCGACGACGGCGGTACCCACGTGCTGCGGCGCGACGGACGCTGGCTGGCCACTCCCGGTGACGGCGTCGATCGGTTCGTCGACCTCGGCGGTCCCGACGGTGCGCAGTACGAACTGCGTACGTGGGTCGACGACGTTCGTATCGACACCGACTGTGCTGCTGCGCCAGGAGCGCTCGACGATGACGTGGTGGCGGACGCGGCACGGGCCGCCGGAGCCTGACGCTCCGACGGCCGAGGCCACGCTGTTGCGATCGCCGCAGCAGGAGCGCGACAGCTGGCGACCGCGACCTACCGGAACGAGAAGATCGAGCTCTTCGATGCTGCGGGCGGTTCGATGAGGCCACGCTCGGCGAGGATCGGCATCACGCCCTCGCCGAACCAGTACGCCTCCTCGAGGTGCGGGTAGCCCGACAGGATGAACTCGGAGAAGCCGATGTCGGCGTACTCGGCGATGCGGTCGGCGACCTCGGCGTACGAGCCGACGATGGCCGTACCGGCGCCGCCGCGCACCAGGCCGATGCCGGCCCAGATGTTCGGGTGGATCTCGAGCTGGTCGGTTCGGCCGCCGTGCAGTTCGGCCATCCGACGCTGTCCCTCGGACATCGTGGAGGCGAAGTCCTTCTGGGCCGAGTCGATGGCTTCCTGGCTGATGCCGGCGAGCATGCCGTTGGCGACGGCCCAGGCTTCCTCGGACGTCGGACGGGCGATCACGTGGAAGCGGATGCCGTAGCTGCTGAGCTCACGACCACGGGCGGCGGCGAGCGCCTTCACGGTGTCGATGCGGCCCTTGGCGGCTTCCGGCGGTTCGCCCCAGGTCAGGTAGGTGTCGACGTGGCTGGCTGCCACATCGAGCGCTGCCGGTGAGGCGCCACCGAAGTAGATCGGTGGGATCGGGTCCGGGATCTCGCGGGTCGTCGCTCCGGCGACCTCGTAGTACTTGCCCTTGGCGTCGTAGGGATCAGCGGTCCAGGCCTTCGACATGATGTCGAGGAACTCGCCGGTGCGCTCGTAACGGGAGTCCTTGTCGAGCCAGTCACCGAAGCGGTTCAGCTCGCGGGGCTCGGCGCCGGTCACGATGTTGATGAGCAGACGGCCGTTCGACATGCGCTGGTAGGTCGAGGCCATCTGGGCCGCAAGGGTCGGCGACATGAAGCCGGGACGGAACGCGACCAGGAACTTGATGCGTTCGGTGAGCGGGATGAGCGACGCCGTGGCCAGCCAGGCGTCCTCACAGCCGGTGCCGCACGGGGTCAGCATGGCGTCGTAGCCGAGCTGATCGCATGCCGTCGCGATCTGCGCCAGGTACTGGTGCGATGGCGGTCGATTGTGGGCGTCGTCACCGTCGGGCAGGACGTCTCGGGAGTCCCCGCCCGTGGGCAGGAACCAGTGGATCTTCAGCATGGGATCACCCCCTGTGATGTGGTTGATGTGTCAGTCGGGTCCATGGGGCGGCTCACAGGAGCGGCCTCAGCTGGACGTCGATCGGGATCTCGCGGCCGGGGACCTCGACGGTCCACGTGGCCTCCTCGATCCAGGCACCGTTGACCGGTCCGTCACCGCGGACGGCGAGCGCCATGCCCACCGCGGCGCCGACGGTGTGACCCCAGGCCCCACCGGTCACGTAGCCGACGACCTCGCCATCACGGCGGATCGGTTCGTTGTGGAAGATCTGCGCGGCGTCGGCGTCGTCGGGCTGGTCGAGTTTGATCTGGACAAGGCGCTGCGTCGCGCCCCGCTCGCGTTGCGCCTCGTGGGCGGCCTTGCCCCTGAACGCCGTGGGCTTGTCCCAGGCCACGGCGAAGGACAGTCCGGCTTCGAGCGGCGTGTCGTCGGGGGTGATGTCGTGACCCCAGTGCCGGTAGCCCTTCTCGAACCGCAGCGAGTTGAGGGTGTGGTAGCCGCACAGGGCCATGTCGTGCGGCTGTCCGGCTTCGACGAGTGCGTCGAACACATGCACGGCGAGGTCGGTCGGGACGTACAGCTCCCAGCCGAGCTCGCCGACGTAGCTCATGCGGTTGGCCCACACGAGGGCCGACGCGACCTCGATCTCGGCGTGGGTGCCGAACGGGAACGCCTCGTCGGACAGGTCGGCGGTGGTCAGCGTCGACAACACGTCGCGGGCGGCGGGTCCCATGAGGGCAAGACAAGCGAACGCCGATGTCACGTCGACGACCACCGCGTGACGATCGCGTACCGCGGTCTCGAGCGTGTCGAGATCGCGGCGTCGGGTGCCGGCGCCGCCGATGACACGGAAGTGGCCGTCGGCGAGGCGGCTGACGGTGAGGTCGGCTTCGATGCCGCCGTCGTCGTTGAGCCACTGCGTGTAGGTGGATGCGCCGATCTCGGCGACCACGTCGCCCGCCGACAGCTCGTCGAGCACCGCCGCGGCTTCGGGGCCACGCACCTCGAACTTGGTGAACGACGTGAGATCGAACAGGCCGACGCGCTCTCGCACCGCCTGGTGTTCTGCGGCGTTGGCCTCGTGCCAGTACTGGCGGCCCCACGAGTACCGCTCGTCGACCGGGACGTCGTCGAAGTGGGCGACGCCGAGATCAGGCCGAGCGAAGAATGCGGGACGTTCCCAGCCGGCGGTGTCGACGAAGCACGCGCCGGCGGCCGCGAGGCGATCGTGGAGCGGTGTGCGCCGGATCGGCCGGGCCGTCTCCATCGCCCGGTGTGGCCAGTGCGGTGCGTAGAGCAGGCCGAGCACCTCGACGGTGCGTTCACGCAGGTAGCGCTCGTTGCCCTGGAAGCGTTCGAATCGACGGATGTCGACGTCGTGGAGGTCGAACGGCGGACCGCCCTGTGTGATCCAGTGAGCGATGGCCATACCCGCACCACCGGCGGACTGGATGCCGATCGAGTTGAACCCTGCGGCCACGTACAGACGGTCGCACTCGGGTGCCTCGCCGAGGATGTACTGGTCGTCCGGTGTGAAGCTCTCCGGCCCGTCGAACAGCAACCGCAGGCCGGCGTCGTGGAGGGCGGGGATGCGGTCGAACGCGTCGCCGATCCAGTTGGACAGATGGTCCGGGTCGGGGTCCATCGTGATGAACGGCGTGTCCGTCGGGGGCGGGCCCTCCGCCGGCCACGGACGACCGATCGGCTCGAACAGTCCGACGAGCACCGAGCCGCCGGCTTCGGGCTTGAGGTAGGCCCAGCGGTCGGGGTCGCGCAGGATCGGCATGTCCTGGTCGACGCCGGGCACCGGTTCGGTGACGACGTAGTGGTGTTCGGCGGCCAAGAGCGGCACCACGACACCGGCCTTGGCGGCGAGGTGCCGGGTCCAGAGGCCGCACGCCAACACGACGTGGTCGGCGGTGATCTCGGTGCCGTCGCCGGTGCGGACACCGACGCAACGAGGCTGACCCTGCGATCGATCGACCAGCAGGTCGACGACGTCCACGCCGTCGTGGATCGTCGCACCGCCCAGACGTGCACCACGGGCGAGGGCCATCGTGCAGTCGGACGGGCCGACCACACCGTCGTCGGGCAGCCAGATGCCGCCGAGCAGGTCGTCGTGCTTGACCAGCGGGAAGCGCTCCGCGATCTCGTCGGACGTGATCTCGTCGGCGATGATGCCGAGACGGCGGGCCATCGCCGCGGTGCGGCGGAGTTCTTCCCAACGGTGGGCGGTGGACGCCATGGAGATGGCGCCGGGGGTTCGAAAGCCTGGATCCTGCTCGGTCTCGGCCTGCAGCTTGCCGTAGAGCTCGAGGCTGTAGCGGGCGAGCTTGGTGGTGTTCTCGGTCGAACGGAGCTGGGCGACGAGGCCTGCGGCGTGCCAGGTGGTGCCCGACGTCAGCTGGTGCCGTTCGAGCAGATGAACGTCGGTGACGCCGACCTTCGTCAGGTGGTAGGCGATCGACGCACCGACGATGCCACCGCCCACGACGAGTGCCTCGGAGTGGTTCGGGAGCTGCTTCGAGGCCATCAGTCACGCCCCTTGGCGGCCGTCGCCTCGAAGGCCGCGCACAGGATGTCGACGAGCGCGTTGAACGACTCGTCGACCGAACCCTTGTCCGGATGGCCGTCGCCGAGCTCGTAGCTGCAGAACCCGTGGAGCGAGCTGCGGATCGTGCGGGCACAGTGGATGAGGTCGGTCTCGGTGAGGTCGAACCCACGCAGGCTCATGGCGACGACGTCGAGGGTGCGGGCCACGGCCTGCTCGAGTGCAGGATCGCCGTCGACCGGGTACCGCTCGGTCGAGCGGTAGCGGCCAGGGTGGGCCTTGGCGTACGCCCGCCACGCTGCGGCGAGCGCACGCACGGCATCGGGGCCGGACAGGCCGATGCAGGCCTCGGCCAGCTCGTCGGCGAGTGCCTCACGGGTGGTGAGACCCAGCTGGCGCCACAGGTCGCTCATGCCGTCGACGTGGCGGTACAGAGCCGGCTGGGTGACACCGAGATCGGTCGCGATCCGGGTGAGGGTCAGCCCGTCGAGTCCGGCTTCGTCGAAGGTCTCGTCGATGAAGTCGCCGGCGGCGGTGACCACCTGGAGGGTGTCGAGCGGTGCGTCGTTCGGCGTCATCGTCAGCCCGCCAGCTGTTCGTTGGTGGCGTCCCAGACCGGGCCGTCGAGGACGGTCGCGGTGTGCGGCTCGCCGAGGATCAGCACCGAGAGCTCGGTGCCGGGTGCGGCGACGTCGGCCGAGACGTAGGCGAACGCCAGGCTCTGCTCGACGGTGAAGGCGTAGCCGCCCGAGGTGGTGAGGCCGACGGCCCGGTCGCCGTCGAACACGCCCTCTCCCCCGACACAGTCGGCGGCGTCAGGGCCGTCGGCGACGTCGACCCGGAGGTAGACGAGGCGCCAGTCGTTGCCCGTCGTCGGATGCTCGAGTGCGTCCTTGCCGATGAAGTCGCCCTTGTCGGGTTTGACCCAGCGCATCACCCCGGCGGCCTCGGGGCCGATGTCGTGGGTGAGTTCGAAGCGGGTCAGGTAGGCCTTCTCCATGCGGAGCGAGTTCAGGGCGTGGCCGCCGAAGTCGCCGAGACCGAGCGACTCGCCGGCGGCGTCGGCTGCCCACAGAGCGTCGTAGACCGCGGGGAGCTCGTTCATCGGGACGTGAAGCTCCCAGCCGCGTGACCCGGTGAAGCCGACTCGGAGGGCGAGCAGTTCGACGCCGGCGATGCTCAGGTACTTGCGGGTCAGGAAGGGGAAGGCCTCGTCGGACATGTCGGCGTCGGTGCAGCGGCTCATCAGCTCGCGTGCGTTCGGTCCGGCGACGACGAGGGTGCCGATGGCCCGGGTGCGATCGTGGATCTCGACGTCGTGGGCTGTGCCGTCGGACGACACGACGTGCTGCTGGAACCAGTCGAGGTCGCGCTGCTGGCCCATCGGGCCCGAGATCACGTAGTAGCGGTCGTCGGCGAGCTTGGTGATGGTCACCTCGGTCTCGATGCGGCCGGTGTCGGTGAGCACGTAGTTGAGGCCGATGCGACCTTCACGCGGCAGGAACCCGGTGGTGATGCTGTGCAGGAACGCCTTGGCGTCAGGGCCGACGACCTCGTACTTCGAGAACGCCGACAGGTCCATGACGCCGACCTGCTCACGCACGACACGGCACTCTTCGCGGACCGTCTCGTACCACTCGGGACGGCGCCAGCCCATGGCGTCGGGCTGGTCGGGTGCGAACCACTTGGGCTGCTCCCAGCCGTAGGCCTGGGTGTGGTGGGCGCCTTTCTCGACGAGCTTCTCGTACAGCGACGACGTCCAGGCCGGACGGGCGAGGCCGTGTTCGATGCCTGGGGGCTGCACCTGGAACATCCACTCGTAGTCCTCGATGGCCTTCGGGCGGATGTAGGTGTCGTTGTCGGCCCACGCGAACCGGCGGGGGTCGTAGTGGCGCAGGCTCAGCTCGGTCTCGCCGTGCACGATCCAGCGGGCCAGCTCACGTCCGGCGCCGGGGCCCCAGGCGAGACCGATCGACGACCCGGTGTTCAGCCAGAAGTTCTTCACGCCGGGGGCGGGGCCGAGGAGCATGTGGCCGTCGGTCGTGTGGGTGATGGCGCCGTGGATGACCCGCTTGATGCCGACGTTCGCGAACGCGGGCACCCGCTCGAAGGCCTCGGCCAACCACGGGGCGA
>JAHDHM010000061.1 GCA_020631315.1 Acidimicrobiales bacterium | reverse complement strand
TCGTCGCTGGCGTCGAACGAACCGTCTCGGTTGTTGTCGACGTAGACCCGGCCCGACAGTCGGGACTGGGTGAGACCGAAGTCGACGTCACCCAGGCCGTTGCCGTTGATCGCGACCGCATCGTCGACCGTCGCAGGCGTCGTGGCGCCCCAACCGGTCGGGACACGCTCGATGATCGTGTAGGTGCCGGCCCGCAGGTGCTGGAAGATGTAGTGACCGCCACCGTTGGTACGGGTGGTACCGACGAGGTCACCGTCGCTGTCGTACAGCGCAAGGGTCACCTGGCCGACGCCACGCTCGCTCGGGTCCTTGACGCCGTCTTTGTCCTCGTCGTTCCAGACCTGGCCCTTGATGAAGGCCTGACGGTCCCGCTGACGACGACCCTCACCGAAGTCGTAGCCGGCGGCACGCTCACCAGCGCCAAGGCTGATGCCGGTGACGACGTCGTCGGAACCGGTGGTGGTACCGCCTGCGGACCCGGCGATGGTGACGCCGTTGTCGCGGTTGGCCGGCTGGGTCTCGGCGATCGTGTAGTCGCCGGCGAGGAGACCCTCGAACTCGTACGAGCCGTTGCCCGACGTCTCCGTGATCTCGTCGATGTCATTGCCCGCGACGTCGGTACCGGTGAGGCGGATCTCCACGCCCGAGATGCCGCGCTCGTTGCGGTCACGGCGACCGTCGTCGTCACGGTCCTCCCAGACCGTGCCTTCGAGCGACGCACGAACCAGGCCGATGCGGCGCACGTGGCTGCTGCCACCGTCGACGATCACGCCGGGTCGCTCGAGCGGTGTGCTACCGCCGACACCCGCCGGGGGCACTGCGCGCAGTGTGTAGACGCCGTCCGGCACACCGGTGATGACGTAGTTGCCGTCGTCACCGGTCGTCGCGGTTGCGACGACGAGGTCGTCGGAGTCGACCAGCTCGACGTCGATGCCCGGCGCAGGACGCTCGCGACGGTCCACCCGGGTGTCTCGGTCGTCGTCCCACCAGACGAGACCGCGCACGGTCCCGGTCGCCGTCTCTTCCTCGGCGAACAGATAGTCGGTGGCCTCGACGCCTGCGGGAAGCGCGATGCCCGAGATCACGTCGTTGACGGTCGTGTCGCCACCCTCGGAACCCGCAGTGTCCGCGCCGTCGGTGCGGCCGGCCGGCTGGGTCTCGGTCAGCTGATAGGCGCCGGCGAGGAGGTCCTCGAAGAGGAACTCGCCGTTGGCGGAGGTCTCGATCGTGAGGTCGATCGAGGCGCCCGACACGGTCGTGCCCTCGAGACGGACCTCGACACCACCGATGCCGGTCTCGTCGCTGTCGAGCAGGCCATCACCGTCGGCGTCGACGAAGACACGCCCCGAGATGCTGCTGAGGAGGTCGCCGAAGTCGACTGTGCGGTTCTCGGCGACGCCGACGATGACGTCGAAGACGGTCGTGGGCGTCGTGTTCGCGTAGCCGACCGGCAGTTGCTGGGTGACGCTGTACGTACCGGGCGGCAGCTCGGTCACGGCATAGGCGCCGGACTCGTCGGTGATCGCCGAGTACTGGTTGCCCGACTGGTCGACGAGCTGGATGACGACACCCTCGATGCCGGGCTCGCCGTCGGACGGCAGGCCGTCGCTGTCGCGATCGAGCCAGACGGTGCCGTCGATCGACGAGGTGCGCTCGACCGGTCGCTCGATCTCGGTGAAGTCGTAGCCGATGGCCTCGATGCCGGCACCGATGGTGATGTCGACGACCTCGTCGTCGGAGCCGTTGGTCGTGCCGCCGGCGCTGCCGGCGAAGGTGACGCCCTGGTCGTAGGCCTCGGGCTGGGTCTCGGTGACGGTGTAGACGCCCTGAAGGAGGTCGTCGAAGCCGTACAGGCCGTCGACGGACGACTCGACGGTGACGTCCACGGCCTGGCCGTTGGCGTCGATACCGGTGAGGCGGAGTTCGACACCGGCGATGCCCGGCTCGTCGACGTCGATGCTGCCGTTCTCGTTCTCGTCGACGACGACCCGGCCGTCGATGGTCGCCAGCGAGTCGGCGAACTGAACGGAGGTCGAGGTGTCCGCGACGAGCGTGACGGTCACGGAGTCGGCGGACACGTTGCCGTAGCCGACCGGCTGGGTCTCGACGATGTCCAGGTCGCCAGGGGCGAGGTCGCCGGTGGAGGTCCGGCCGAACTGGTCGGTCAGGACGGTGCCGAGCACGACGCCGTCGCGCACCAGGCTGATCTCGACGCCGGTGAGGACGTCGTCCTGGTCACCGGGGATCGCGTCGCGGTCGCGGTCGAGGTAGACGAGCGTCTCGACGGATGCCGTGGCGGTGGACTGCTCGTAGCCGAAGTCGACGCCGTCGAGACCTGCGGACGGGATGCTCACGTTCAGCGGGTTCGTGGACGTGCGGGACCAGCCGGAGGGATCGACGACCTCGACCGTGTGCGGGCCCGGGGTGACGCCTTCCACGCGGTAGCCGCCACCCAAGAGCGAGCGGGTCCTGGCGACCTCGGTGCCACCACCGTCGTAGACGACGATCTCGACGCCGCCGAGACCGGACTCCCCGAGGTCGAACTCGCCGTCGCCGTCGGCATCTCGGTAGACGGTGCCGGTGAGGATCGTCGGGGTCAGCACCGTCGACAGCTCGAGGAAGCTGATGTCGTCGATGACCTGCCCGCCGGCGAGCGGGATCGAGCCGATCTGGTCGCTCGGGACCAGCACGCCGCCGGACGAACCGAGCGCGTCGACGCCGTCGTCGAAGGTCGCCGGCTGGATCTCGATCACGGCGTAGGTGCCGCTGAGCAGGCCGTCGAAGCGGAAGTTGCCGGAACCGTCGGTGACCGCGGTGGCGACCACCGCACGGTCGTACACGTCGGTGCCGGACAGCTCGACGCGCACGTTGCCGATGCCCGGCTCGTTCGGATCGAGGACGCCGTCTCGGTCGTCGTCGAGGACGACGCGACCGGCGATCACGGCCGTGACGAAGCCGAAGTCGACACCGCCGACGCTGGCCTCGGTCACGTTGACGACCTGGAGCTCGGGAGTGGTGCGGCCGTGGCCGACGGGTTCGACGACTCGGACGCTCACGGTGCCGATGGCGACACGGTCGAAGCTGTAGCGGCCGGTCACGTCGGTCGCGGTCCGACCGATCACGGCTCCCTGGGCGTCGAGGAGTTCGACGTCGAGTTCACGGAACACGGTCGTCTCGGCCGGGTCCGCGACGCCGTCACGATCGGCGTCCAGCCAGGCCCGGCCGGCGACACTGCCGATGGCGACGGAGTCGTCGAGCTCGCCGAACAGGTAGCCGGAAGCGTCGACACCGACCTCGAGCTCGATGCCACTGATCCGGTTCACACCGGCGATGCCACCGCCGTCACCCGGTCGGGCGGCGCCATCTGCGTAGCCGTCGGGCTGGGTTTCGGTCAGGGGGTAGGTGCCCGGGCGAAGCGAACAGGACCGAGCCATCGGCTGCCGAGAGCTCGATGCGGTCGACGGCAGCGCCGAGGTCATCGGTTCCCGACAAGACGATCTGGACGCCACCGATGGGCGGCTCACCGCTCTGACGGTTGCCGTCGAGCGAGTGGTCGACATAGACCTCACCGCTGATCGACGCCGCAGGCAGTTCACCGAAGTTGATGCCGAGGGCGGGCTGGCCGTCGCGCAGGATCAGGCCGCTGACCACGTCGTCGCCGATCACGGCGCCGTCGGGTCCGCTGTCGAGACCGTCGAACCATCCGGCGGGCTGGACCTCGGTGACGCTGTAGCCGGCGTCGTCGGACGGCTCGATGCTGTCGAAGCGGAATCGGCCGGCGGCATCGGTGTCGACGGTCAGGTCGACAGGACGACCGGCGATGTCGTTGCCCTGGAGGCGGATCGTGACGTTGGCGATGCCCGGCTCGATGGGGTCGAGCACGCCGTCACCGTCGCCGTCCACGAACACGCGGCCGGCGAGGAAGGGACGTTCGAGCACGCCGGCGTCCTGGCCGGTGAGGTTCGTGGCGGACAGGATCGCCACGGTGGCCATCTCGCCGGTGATCGGGTCGGCATCGGAGTCGAGCTCGGGATCGAGACCGACGTTCGGCGAGGTCAGGACGAGTCCGTTGTCCGGATCGACCTGCACCGTGTAGGCGCCCGGCGCCAGGCCGACGAAGCGGTAGTCACCCGAGCCGTCGCTGGTCGTCGTGGCGATCGCGTCGCCCGCGCCGTCGAAGAGCGTGAGGACGACCTCGGCCACACCGGGCTCTTCGGTGTCCTGCACACCGTTGCCGTTCACGTCGAGGAAGACCCGGTCACCGATGGACGAGGTACGCCACACACCGATGTCGAGCGCGTCGACGACCTGACCGGACGTGACGGTGATGATCGAGGACTCGCCGGTGTCGGGATCGAGGTCGCTGTCGGCGGCGCCGGCCAGCGGATCCGGGACGCCGAGCGGCGAGGACTCCCACTCACCGTCGAAGGTCGCGGCGACGAACACCTCACCGGGACGGATGTTCTCGAACGAGTACGAGCCGTCGAGACCGGTCAGCACCGGCTCCACGTTCGAACCGTCGACGTGGCGCGCCGGGCTGCCGTCGGCAGCGAGCAGGTGGACTCGCACGGATGCCGCGCCCGTTTCATCGCCGTCCTGGGTGCCGTCGGCATCGAGGTCGTGCCACACGAAGTCACCGATCGTGACCGGCTGCACGAGGCCGACATCGATGGTCGAGACGACGGTGCCGGAGTCGACGAAGAAGCCCGGCGACGTCAGCGTCAGGACGTCGACGTCGCTGTCGAGACCGCCGAGGCGGGGGTCGATGCCCGACGTGACCGTCGGGACGTACCCGGCGGGCGGGGCGACACGGATCTGGTAGGCGCCAGGCGGCAGCGGACCGCCGGCGACGGTCGTCGTGATGGCCCAGCTGCCGTCGGCGAGCGATGGTGGTGCCGGGCACGCCCGGCTCGCCGCCGTCGTAGTCGCCGTCACCGTCGAGATCCTCGAAGACCTGGTCGCCGACCACGGTGGCCGCGAACATGCCGGCGTCGAAGTCGCGCCCGTCGATCGGACCGGGCACCGTCACACCTGAGATGAGACCGGTGAGCGGGTCGACGTCGGAGTCCGATGCCTCGTCGGCAGCGTTCTGAGCGGTGAACGACAGACCTGCGGGCAGGTCGAATTCGATCGAGTAGTCGCCGGCCGGCAGTGCGCCACCGGCGTCGAGCGTGTCGATCAGCCAGATGCCGGAACCGTCGGTGACGGTCGTCGCGACCGGAGCGCCGCCGTCGTCGTAGACGGTGATGCCGACACCGGCGATGCCCGGCTCGCCCGGATCCTGCTCGCCGTCGCCGTCGAGGTCGGACCAGACGCGGTCGCCGAGTTCGGGCGGTGCGACTTCGCCGAAGTTCTGTGCGGGAACGCCGGTGGCGTCGGTGATCACGATGCCCGAGATCACGGTGGCGGCGGTCGCCGGCGAGTCGACCAGGCCAGTCGGCTGCGTCTCGGTGACGGTGTAGGTGCCGGGATCGAGCGGCCCGAAGACGTACTCGCCATCGGCGTCGGTCAGCACGGTCAGGTCGACGGAGCCACCGGCGTCGAGGGTGCCGGTCAGGCGGATCTCGACGTTCTCGAGACGGGTCTGACCGGTCGGATCGCCGTCGAGTCGCTCGTCGAGGAACACGATGCCGCTGATCTTCGCCGGCTCGAGCTCACCGAAGTTGTACTCGGTGCCGCTGACCGAGCCGTCGAACGAGATGTCCTCGAAGCGATCGGTGTCGGGAGTGACGACGGCACCCGGGACCGCGCCGAACACACCGAGCGTGCCGGCCATGTCCTTGCCGTCGGCCCAACCTGCCGGCTGCGTCTGCACGAGGTCGTACACGCCGGGCTCGACGTCGAGGAACTCGTAGAAGCCGTCGACGTCCGTCGTGGTGGAGCGGGTGACGGCAGCACCGCCGAAGGTCGTGCCGACCAGCTCGACGGTGGCGTTGTCGATGCCCGTCTCGCCGATACGGCTGCCGTCGTCGTCACTGTCGTCGAAGACGTAGCCCGACAGATCGGCGACCGGGACGAAGCCGGCGTCGAGATCGACGACCTCGTCGCCACGGTCGACGGTGATCAGCGGTGAGCGGTCGCCGTCGGCAGGGTCGGTGTCCGAGTCGTCGTCGGGCGCGCCGGTGGCCTGGAACGGCGAGCCGACCGTGCCGTTCGGGCGGAAGATGCTGATCCGGTACTGGCCGGGAACGAGGTTGGTGAAGAGGTAGTTGCCGTTGGCGTCGGTCTGCTGCGGCGAGACGGTCACGCCGTCACCGTCGAGTGGGAATGACCCGCCGGCGTCGAGGAGGCTGACCCAGACGGCCGGCGCACCGGGCTCGCCCGGATCCTGACGGCCATCCGCATCGAGGTCGAACCAGACGCGGTCACCGATCGACGGCAGCAGGTGGAGACCTGCGTCCACGTCGTCGATCTCACCGTTTCCGGCGATCGTCATCAGCGCGCTGCGGCCGGAAGCGTCGACGTCGCTGTCGGTCGCCGGCGTGCCGGCGCCCTGCGGGGAGAAGTCCCAACCGTCCGGCGCGGTGACTTCGATCCGGTAGTCGTCCGGCAGCACTCCTTCGAAGCGGTAGCGGCCGAACTGGTCGGTGGTGGTGGCGGCGATGGTGATGTCGCCGGTGTCGAGCAACCGGACCGTGACACCTTCGACACCGAGCTCGTCGGCGTCCTGGATGCCGTCCGCATCACGGTCGTCCCAGACGAAGTCACCGATGGCCGACGGCTGCACGAGACCGACGTCGATGGAGCCGTCGCTCAACGCGACCGCGCCGTCCACCGGTGCCTGCCCGGACACGAGCGTGAAGGGCACGAGACCTGACCGGTTGGCGTCGCTGTCGACCAGGTCGTTGCCACCCTGATCGGTGGCGGTCGGTGCGTAGCCGAACGGGGAACGGACGATGATCCGGTAGTCGCCGGGCGGCAGGTCGGTGAACGACCACGAGCCATCGCCAGCGGTCGTCGCCAGCAGCGGGCGACCCGCATCGTCGGTCACGGAGTTCAGGTTGACGTCGCGGAGCTCGACCACGACGCCGGCAACGCCGGGTTCGCCGCCGTCCTGGATGCCGTCGAGATCGAGGTCGGACCAGACGAAGTCGCCGACCGAGCCGAGTCGGTACACACCGGCGTCGACTGCGTCGTTCGTGCCGTTGACGTCCAGGCTCTCGGCCGTGATGTCACGAGCGACGCCCGAGGTCTGGTCGGCATCGGAGTCGACCAGGTCGTCGGTGCCGACGTTCGGCTCGGTGAACAACCAGCCAGCCGGTGTGTCGAAGTGCACGCCGTAGTCGCCGGGCGCGAGGTTCGAGAAGTCGTACCGGCCATCGGCGCCCGTGACGACCGAGGCGACCGGCGCACCTGCCTGGTCCGTGACGCCAGGGTTGCCCAGCGAGTCGAGGAGCGTGACGGTCGTGCCGGCGATGGTCGGCTCGCCACCGGACTGGAGGCCGTCACCGTCGAGGTCCTCGAACACGACGCCACCGAGCGATGCCGAACCGAAGACACCAGCGTCCCAGGTGAAGCCGACCGCGTCGGGAAGGGTGAACACGGGGGTGAGCGCAACAGCGTCGTCCGCAGAGGTCCACTCGGCATCGGAGCCGCCGATGGCGCCGGCACCCATCGCCGTCCAGAAGGGGAAGGCCACCGGTCGGGTGAACTCGACCCGGTAGTCGCCGGGTGCGAGCGCGGCGAACAGGTAGTCGCCGGATGCGTCGGTGCTCGTGGTGAGGTCCACCGGAGCACCCTCGGTCGTCGTGCCGATCAGGCGGACCGATGCGCCGGTGATCGCCGGCTCACCTTCATCGCGGAAGCCGTTGCCGTCGAGATCGTGCCAGACACGACCGGCTGCAGATCCGAGTCGCACCACGATCACGGCCTCAGGTGCCGTGGCGGTGTTGGTGACGCCGTTGATGCGAGCCTGGAAGCGGTTCGTGATGAGCTCACCGTCGAGCGAGTTCGGCGCCAGGAGATGGACCCGCGCCACGCGGGCTTCGTCGGTCGGGAGCAGCGCGTCGGAGTTGATCAGCCGGAACGCGGTGACGTCCGACAGATCGACCAGCGGGCAACCGCCAGGCGCGGTGCCGGCGAGCACCTGGGTCAGGTCGCACCAGTTCGTCGAGCCGCCCGGCATCGTGTTCGACGCGTCGGCCGGGTCGCTCGACAGCGCGGCACGGTCGGTGTTCGTGACGTACAGATCGACGTTCGCCTCGCCGGTCATGATCTCGATCGGGTCGGTCGGGCGGAGAGTGAGCTGGCCGGTGAAGTCCGACGGTGGGTTCAGGCCCTGACCGACGTACGGGAGGATGTCGATGATGTCCTGCTGGCCGACCGGCACGTCGGAGCGGTTGGCGCGGAACAGGTCATAGGTGACGTCCTCGCCAGGGGACACTGCGGGGACGACGGCTTCCTTCCAGATGTTGAACGCCAACGGCGCCACGGCGACGATCGTCCGCGAGCTCGACCGTGCCGATTCGGGCGACTGGTCCGCCGTCGACGAGATGACGGCGGTGTTGACGAGGACCTCGTCGATGTTGGCGTCGAAGTCGATGCGGGCTTCGTACGTGATCTCCGGCAGCTCGATGTCCGAGAGGACGGTGCCGTACGTCCAGGTGATCTCGGTCGTGCCGTCGGGCTGTTCCACCACCGACGTCGGAGGGATCGAGGCGCTGTCGTGCACGTAGCGCATGTGCGCAGGGAGCGTGTCGACGATCTCGATGTCCGGGACCAGCAGCGACAGGCCCGGCATGAGTGAGTTCGCCGTCGGACGGAGTCGATACGTGACGTTCTCGCCGACGAGACCGGAACGAACCAATGCGTCCTCGGGGGTGAACTCCTTGTCGATGCGCACCAGCGAGGCGGCCGACTGGATCCGACGCTGCCACGGGCAGCAGTCGCGGTACGAGCCGTTGAGCTCGAAGTCCATGAAGTTCACGAACGACGTGCCGAAGGGCCACTGGTCGTCGGCCGCAGCGAACTGGTCACCCTTCGGCGACTGGTTGTACTGCACCGTCTCGAGCTCGTAGTGCACCGTGATCGAGTCGCCGGGGTTGAGCACCGGTGCCCGCATGCGGATGCGGTTGATCGCAGCAAGGCCACCCGGAACGTCGGCGGGGTCGTCGTACCAGCCGGTCGTGGAGTCGCCCGGCTGGCCGTCGCCGCACTGCGTGTGTGCACCTTGCTCGTTCTCGTCCACGAAGTACGCCGGGCCGGATCCACCAGCCCATGCCGTCGTGTCGCCGGTGCCGCCGGTGCCGAACTCGACGATGAACTCACCTGGAACGAGGTTCCGCAGGGTGAGTGGGTTCGCGTCGTCGTCAAAGACACGGCTGAGCACCGGGTTGGGAACGATGCCGTTCTGCGGGTTGACGACATCGATGATGATCGGCGTGTCGAGGAACGGGATCGACCGCAATCGGTACAGCGCGTTGTCGATCGTGTCGCACTGGACCACCGACTGGGTGTGGAACACGTTGTCGTTGCGCGACATGAAGAAGCCGCTGAACGGGGCTGCGGGGTTGAAGTAGCCATCGCCCCAGGCGTCCCACTGCGACGCTGCGGCGTAGTTGTAGTCGACCAGCGGAGCGAAGTCCGTCGAGTACGAGCCGAGGAAGTCCTTGCGGGCGACGAAGCCGCTGCCCTCGTTGTTGCAGGCCGGCACCAGCGTCGAACGGCTGTGCGTGTTGTTGCCGAGGTCAGTGTCGGTCACCGGGTTGCCGGCCAAGTCCGTGGCGGCGAAACCGGCGAACACGTTGTTGAGCGTGAACTCCGAGCCGCACACCGGCAGGTCCTCCGCCGGAGTGAACGTCGACACGTAGCCGGCGACCAGATAGTGCGCATCGGCCGGGATCGGGTCCTGGTTGTAGGCCTCAGTTGCGATGTGTCGGCCGGACGTGTCAGCACCGACGACGTTCACGACGATGTCAGCACCCGGGCCCGCCTGCGAGCAGGTGATGGTCCCGCTGTCAGAGGCGGCCCACTCTTCGGGCTCAATGCCGCCGGTACCGAACGGCAACGGCAGCAGGTCGATGCCGTCGCCGATGGCGCCGCACGGGTAGCTCCAGCTCATGAGCTGGGTGTTCGGGCTGATGCTCGACACCTGGTCGACGAAGGTGAAGGCGCCACCGGCGAGCTCGGTACCACCCTTGCCACCGGGCGAGGTGTAGGCGAACGGCCAACGTGCGCCGACACCGCGGCCGTAGTTCTCGTAGGCCGTGAAGCCGAGGTCGAGGTTGGTGACGCTCTGGCCGGCGGCGATCGGGACCCGGATCTCCTCGCCGACGGTGGCGAGGCCCCGCTGGGACGCGCTGATCGAATAGCCGGATTCGTCGGACTGCTCGAGGCCGGAGAACAGATAGGAGCCGTCTCCGGCGGTTGTCTCGGTGCGGTCGACCGGGTCACCGGATGCGGTGCGACCGGTGAGCCGGACCTCGATGCCGGCGAAACCGGCATCCGCGCCGCGGAGCGAGTCGAGGTCTGCGTCGTTGAAGACGAAGCCGCCGATCGAGCCGAGTCCGCCGGCCGGGGCAGCTGTCGTGGTGCCGATCACCGCAGAGACCAGGTCCTGGCCCTGGCCAGGGAGGAGCCACGACGAGGCCGTCGTGGTGCGACGGCCGCCCGGCAGGTCCTCGGCTGGGGTCACGACGATCTCTCCGGGGCCGATGTCGGCGAAGGAGAAGGTGCCGTCACTCGCGGTTACGGTCGTGAGCGGGGTGCCTGACGCGTCACGCCACGGGTTGCCGTTGGCGTCGTAGACGCCCATGATCACTCCGGCCAGGCCGCCCTCGCCGCCGTCGAGAATGCCGTCGGCGTTCAGGTCGTCGAAGACGATGCCCGACACGTCGGACGGGCCAGACGCGGGACCCCACTCGGTCTGGAAGATCTGACCGGGGACGATCGAATCAGCGTCGTTCTGGATCAGGTCGCCGCTGGCTGCCGACGACACGGTCAGCTGGACGGTGTTCGTGAACCCGATCTGCTGAGCGCCGAGGTCGGTCGTGTGCTCGTGCTCGAAGCCGATGTCGAGCACCGTGTCGTTCGCGACGCCGGTCAGCGGACGGACCCCGAAGAGGAGGTCGGCGGCATAGCCCGCCGGCAACGCGCCGAGGTTGCAGACGAGTTCGCGGCGATCGATCGACAGCTCCGAGGGTGGTGTGACGAGCTCGGTACGGCAGTAGGCGGGGATGTCGTCCCAGACGAGGCCGGGCTGCAGCGATGAACGGAAGACGAAGTCGGTCGCCGGGGTGTCGGCGACGTCGAACGAGACGCGGACGATCGCGAGATCCAGCGTTCGGACACGACCGTTGCTCGGTCCGGAGTCCTCACCCGGTCCGTCGGCCGCATCCCAGTCACCGTTGACGTCGGGCGTGCCGTCGCGCTCGAGCGAGATCGACGCAGTGATGGTGGCCGCCCCGACCTGGGGAGAGGTGATCGCCGTCAACGTCGATGCGAACACGACGAAGGCCGCGACGACGGTCAGTCGACGAAGGGCGCGAACGCGGGAGAGAGACAGCATGCCCTGTCCCTGTCGACCAGATGACGGACCGAGTTGATGACAACGGAGTTACGACTTCGTCGTCACCGCGACCGTTCAGGACTGAACAGTGTCATCACTCTTGATGTGAGCGATCAGTCATCTCTGACGACGCTCGATCACTCGACGAGGCGCAGCCCGGCAGGCTCGACGAGGTCGACGTCATAGGGAAGGTCGACCTCGAACTCGGTCCGGTGCCCGGCGAACACGTGCTCGGAGAACAGGATCGGCTCACCATCGGGCCGCGAGGTGATCCGACGTGCCCGCAGGAGCGGCGACCCGACCGGCACCTTCAGCACCTCTGCGTCGTCCTCGCCGGCCGCGATGGCACCGATCGTCTGCCGGGCACCACCGATCGGGCCACCGATCAACTCCACGAACGTCGTCCGTTCGACGTCGGCACGCGACAGCTCGCCGGCCAACTCCGCCGGACACCACACCGTCACCCTGGCGAAGGGCTGACCGTCGGCGAGGTTGCAGCGCCGCACCTCCAGCACTTCGTCGACGCCGAGCGCCTCAGCGGCGTCGGCCGGAGCGGGACCGAAGGAGAACGTGAGCACCTTGCGCTCCGACGCAGCGCCGGTCGCCTTCAGCTGCGCTTCGATCGTCGACATCACCTGGAGCGACTGCGCGACCGGTGAGGTGGCAGCGAACCATCCGAAGCCCTGCCGCGAGTCGACGAGACCGTCGTCGCGCAACGACTCGAGGGACCGACGTACGGTCACCCGGCTCGCGGCGTAGGCGGACGCCAGGTCGTTCTCCGAGGGCAACAGATCACCCGGCGCGAACTCGCCCGACCTGATGCGCTCGCGCAGTGCGTCGGCGATCTCTCGGTAGCGAATCGTTCTGGCCATCGAGCCTCTCGACGTGGTCGACGAAGCGTGTCACGACGGCCGCAGCCGACGATTCCACTTGTTCGTTACTTGTCTACAAGTTGCCACACTTGTACAGTCGATGCCAACGACCGCAAGGGAGCATCGCCATGGCCGTCTTCGCCAACACCCCCATCGAACTCATCGAGAGCGTCTACTCGACCCTCGACGAGCGCCTCGCCGCCGGTCGCGAAAAGCTCGGCCGCCCCCTCACCCTCGCCGAGAAGATCCTCATCAACCACCTCGACTCGGCGGACCAGGAGCTCGAGCGTGGCGAGAGCTACGTCGACCTGCGCCCCGACCGTGTCGCCATGCAGGACGCCACCGCACAGATGGCGTGGCTGCAGTTCATGACCGCCGGCCTGTCCGAGGTCGCGGTGCCCACCACCACGCACTGCGACCACCTGATCCAGGCCCGCCACGACGGCAAGCGCGACCTGCTCGCCGCCAACGACAGCAACGAGGAGGTCTACGACTTCCTCGAGTCCGTCAGCGCCAAGTACGGCGGCGGCTTCTGGAAGCCCGGCAGCGGCATCATCCACCAGGTCGTGCTCGAGAACTACGCGTTCCCGGGCGGGATGATG
>JAHDHM010000060.1 GCA_020631315.1 Acidimicrobiales bacterium | reverse complement strand
ACGAGATGGCGAAGAGCATGACGAAGAACGCCATGAGCAACGTGACCATGTCCGCGTAGGTGGTCATGAAGTCGCCGCCACCGTCGTCGGCGGGCTTCTGCCGCTTCTTGGCCACGTCAGATCCGCTCGATCAGGCCGCGCGGTCGAGGCGGGCCTTGGAACCGACCCGCAGCTCGGGCTCGAGGTAGGCCTCGAGACGCTCGACGATGTGGCGAGGGCTGGCGCCCTCTCGAATGGCGATGATGCCTTCGACGGTCAGCTCGCGGGTCATGACCTCGAGCTCGTTGAGCACCGTGAGCTTGCCGGCGATCGGGCTGAAGATGATGTTCGCGAAGAACACGCCGTACAGCGTCGTCAACAGGGCGAGCGCCATACCGGTACCCAGTGCAGACGGGTCGGACAGGTTGCCCAGGATGTTGATCAGACCGATGACGGTGCCGATCATGCCGAGCGTCGGTGCGTACTCGACGAGCTTCTTGAACAGGCCGATGAGCGACTCGTGACGAGCCTCCATCGCGATGATCTCGGCCTCCATCACCTCGCGGACCTCTTCGCTCTCGAGACCGTCGACGACACTCTGCAGGCCGGCGGCCAGGAACTTGTCGTCGAGCTCGTCGAGGCCGGATTCGAGCGCGAGGATGCCGTCCTTGCGGGCCGCCTCGGCGTATTGCATGAGGCTGGTGACCAGTTCGTCCGGGTCCTGCGGCTTCGCGGTGAGGGCGATGATGACGCCCTTCGGCAGGCGCTTCATCATGTCCATGCGGTAGCCGGACAACGCCGCGCCGATGGTGCCGAAGAGCACCAGCACGAACGACGACGGGCCGATGAGCGGCGCGAAGCTGTTCCCGTCCATCACCGTCGAGACGATGATGGCCACGAAGACCAGGCCGAGTCCGATGAACGTCAGTGGATCCATGCGTTACTCGTTCTCGACGACGGTGAGGTGCGAGACCTCACCTTGGGCGCGGAGTTGATCGGTGGCCACGATCACGGAGGCGCGGAACAACCGCGACCGCTCGATGATCTCCTCCGGCGTCTCCGCGACGACCATCTTGCGTCCGTCGGCCAACGTGATCACGGTGTCGGGACGTGCCTCGACGAACTCGATCAGGTCGGCGTTCAGGAACACCGGGTCGCCCTTGAGACGATGGACGAGAATCATTGGGCACCTCCAGGGAACCGTGTCGCCGGTTGCTTCAACGAGACGGTCGGCGGGGCCGCCGGGCCATTAAGTGTTTGTACCGAACACAAAATCCGACAGCCCGACGCCACTTCAGCGCCCAGTCGACGAAGCAACACCACGACTCGACCGATCAACGCTTGATGTTGACGAGGTCGGACAGCAGTTCGTCCGTGGTGGTGATCACACGGGAGTTGGCCTGGAAGCCACGCTGGGCGACGATCAGGTTGGTGAACTCACGAGCGAGGTCGACGTTCGACATCTCGAGGGTGCCGCTCGACAACAGACCGCGGTTGCCGGTGCCGGCGATGCCGACCAGCGGCTCACCGGAGTTGACCGAGCTGCGGAAGGTCGAGTCGGACTCCCGGACGAGACCGCCAGGGTTGGCGAACGTGGCGGTGGCGACCTGGCCGAGCGCCTTGTTCTGGCCGTTCGAGAACTGACCCTCGATGAGACCGTCGTCGCTGACGGAGTAGCCGATCAGGTAGCCGATCGCCTGGCCGTCCTTCGCCTTGGCCTCCATGGTGGACTCACCACCGAACTGCACGACCGGCAGCGAGCTCGCGAGGTCGACGTCGAACGCGATGGGGTCGGCACCGGGAGGCGTGAAGCCGGTGACCGACAGCGTCGTCCCGCTGGTGAGCTGGCCGGCCGTGTCGAAGGTGAGGGTCGCAGGCGTCACGCCACCGGCGACGCCGCCGACCTCGACGGTCGCCGTCCACTCGTTGACGTTCGACTTCGTGAAGATGAACGTCGCCTCGTGCGAGCTGCCGAGCGAGTCGAAGATCTCGATGGAGGTCCGCGAGATCTGGCCGACGGCGGCATCGGACGAGAGGCTGCCACCGATGGCGACCTGCGTCGTCCTGATCGGATCGATGACGAGACCGAGCGGGATCTGGATGTCCTCGATGGCGGCGTTCGCGTCGACCGAACCGTCGGCAGCGGCCACCCAGCCCTGGACCGCAGCACCGGACGCCGTCGTCAAGGTGCCGGCGGAGTCGAACAGGAACGAACCGAGTCGGGTGTAGGAACGCTCGCCCGCGGCCTCGACCACGAAGAAGCCCTCGCCCTGGACGGCCAGGTCGGTGTTGCGGCCCGTCACCTGGCTGGCGCCCTGGGTGAACACCGAGTCGATCTGGCCGACCTTCACGCCGAGACCGATCTGGGCGGCGTTCGTACCGGCGCGGTCACCGCTGGCACCACTCGCGCCGCGCAGGATCTGCGACAGCGACTCGGAGAACGTGACCTGGCTGGCCTTGAAACCGGCGGTGTTCACGTTGGCGATGTTGTTACCGACGACGTCCATCATCGTCTGGTGGCTGCGGAGTCCTGAGACGCCGGAGAACATGGAACGCATCATGGGAGCTTCCTCCTGAGAGTGGGAGCGAGTTCTGGGTGAGGGGGGAGTAGGGGCGAAGGGGGATGAGGGCGAGAGACGCCGCGGCGGTCAGGCGGTGCGAGATCAGGTCTCGACCCCCTCGGCCTCCTCGACGGTCTGGACGATGGCGATGATCTGGTCGACGCTCACCTCACGGCCGTTGATCTGGACGACCGGGCCGGCCGCGGTGGCACGGACACCGGTCACCTCACCGGTGATGGCACCGAACACGGGGTCCGTCGCCGTCACCGTGTGACCGATCATCTGGGCAGCGGTGTCGAACTGGCCGAGTCCTGCGATGTGGGTCTGCATCTCGGTCAGCTCCTGCAGCGCCTCGACGTTGGCGAGCTGGCTCGTCTGCTGGAGCAGCGCATTGCCGTCCATCGGTTCCATCGGGTTCTGGTTCTGGAGCTGCGCGACGAGCAACTCGAGGAACAGGTCCGAGCCCATGTCCGCAAGTCCGGTGTCGGACCCGGTGTTCACGAGCGACGGGGTGACTGAACTGATCATCTCGACTCCTGCTCAGAGGCGCAGACCGCGGTCGGTCCGCTCGGTGGTGGATGTGGAAGCTGTTGCAGTGGCTGCCGTCGGGGCAGATGCGTCGTCGCCGAAGCGGCGACCGCCACGGCGGCGTTCGTGCAACGAGTCCTGCAGCTGGCGCTGCCAGTGATCGGAGCCCGAGGAACCGGCACCGGCGTCCGACACGTCGACGGAGATCTCTCCGGCATCGATCGAGATGCGCACTCGGATGCCGTGGAGTTCGCTCAGGTCGAGCGAGATCGACCGTGGGGGCGGCTGCGCCGACATGGCCTCGATCGTCTCGGCGATGCGCGACAGGGTCGTCTCGACCATGGCGTCAGGCCCGGTCGGCGATCCCGCCACACCCACGGGCGGGGCAGTGGGACCGCTCGCGGTCGACAACGCACCGGTCGCGGCGAGCGGCGAGGCGCCCTCGGCAGTGGTGGCCGTGGTGGCGGTCGTGCTCACGTCGGCCGATGCCCGGCCGGAGTTCTCTGCTGCCGTCGTCTGCTGCATCGACGTCGCTGCGTCGGCGTCGGCGACGGCACCATCGTCCGCGGCACCATCGGTCGCGCCCAACGTCGCTGCGCCGTCGGTCTCGGACGACGCGGCTTGTGCGGGTGTGGCGACATCGGTTCCCGCCACTGCGTCGGATCCGATCAGGTCGGCAGCAGCCGACGGATCAGAGTCGACGGCTGCGCCCGGGGCGTCGAGTCCGGCGAGCTCGGCGTCGATCTGCGTGTCACCTTCGACCGGGGTGGCGCCGATCTCCGTCGCGCTGACACCCGTTGCCATTGCGACGTCTGCTGCGACCGACACGTCGTCCGTCGCCACCTGGGTATCGACCGTGACCTCGACACCGGCCGGCGCGACTGCCCGACTCTCGGCGAGCAGTCCGACCGTCGACGTGATCAGCGGATCGTCGGTCGCAGCATCGAGTTCCGCTGCTCCGGTGACCTGGTCGGCCTCACGCCGCGTTCCGTTCAGCTCGGCGAGCGGAACATCGACGACGTCAGCGGCCGACGCACCCGACGGCAGCGTCAGTGCGACGACCGTCGGATCGAGCACCACCGCCTCGGGCTCGACCTGGGCCGACACCTCCTCGATCAGGGCGGTGGTCGGGTCGAACAGTTCGACGGCGTCCTCGACCTGGGTGGCGACATCGTCGATCCCTGCGTCGTCGATGGATGCTGCGTCGTCGATGGTTGCTGTGTCATCGACGTGGAGTTCGTCGTTCAGCATCCGCGAGAACTCGCCCTGTGCCTCGGGTTCGGTACCGGGGCGCACGACGCTCTGGCCGATGTCGGGGGCGGCGGTCAGGATGGGAACACTCACGATGCATCTCCTCGGAGCTGGTCGCGGCGGGCCGTCACGATCCGGACGTACGACTGGGTTTCGGTGATGTTCGGGATGCCACCGGCCTGCAGTACGCGGCCGGGGCCGGCGTTGTAGGCAGCGAGGGCGAGCTCGTCGGAGCCGAAGCGGTCGAGCTGCTCGCGCAGGTAGCGGGCGGCGCCGTCGAGGTTCTGGATCGGGTCGTGCGGATCGACGCCGAGGTCCCCGGCGGTCCCCGGCATCAGCTGGCCGAGGCCGAGCGCACCCGCGGGTGACACGGCGTCGGGCCGGAACGCGGACTCGGTCCACACCAGTGCGGTGAGCAGATGGGCGTCGACGCCATGGCGTTGCGCTGCATCTGCGATCGGCCCCAACCACTGCTGCGCTCGGTCCGGCAGCGACGCGTTCGAGATGCTGGCCGGCACGGTCGCGATCCCGGCGGTGGGCACGGTGTACGGGGTCTGAGAGACGACCGCCGACGGAATCGGATCCGACGGCAGGTCGAGCTTCGGACCGACCGGGCGGGCAGAGGCCAACACGTCAGCGAAGGACCGCATGCCGCCGAAGCCACCAGTGAGACCGGCGAGCCGGCCGGACAACGCCGTGCCCGACGTCACGCTGAGATCAGACATCGTCGTCCTCCTCTGCCCTCGCGTCGAGCCAGGCGCGCCGCGCCATGACGATCTCGTCGAGCGAGAGCTGGGCAGCGCGGGCGGCGACTGCAGCACGAGCGGTGCGCCGTTGTTCTTCTGCCAACTCCGCGGCGCGTCGGCGACTCGTGGCAGCGCGGAAAGCCATCACTGCTTCGTTGACCTGGTTCGTCGACTCTTCGAGCTCGGCACGGGCGGCCTCGAGCTCTTAGGCCCGGACGACACCCTGGGCACGCAGCGCGATCAGGTGTTCCACGCCGAGCGTGCCCCCGTCGTACATCGGCTGGCGCAGCGAATCGAGATGCTCACGGGCCGCCTCGACACGCACTCGGATGTCGGCGAGCGACTTCTGGGCTTCTCGTTCGCGCAGCTGGCGCAGCCGTACGACGACGTTCATCCGACTCGTCATGCGACACCCCCGACCAGGGCACGAGCTGCGGCCCGCGCGTCATCGGCGGTGGTGGTCTCGTCCGGACGCTGCGCGAGCAGGTTCCAGATGTCGTGTTCCACGGCCAGGCCGGCGTCGGCTCGAGGGTTCGAACCGGGGGAGTAGGCGCCGACCTCGACGAGGTCCCTGACCTCTTCGACTGCGGCGAGCGCCGAACGCATGAGGCCCGCGGCTTCGGCGTCCTCGGGGGAGGACACGACGCTCGCCAGACGGCTGAGCGATGCGAGTGGATCGACGGCGGGGTACTGGTTGCGGTGTGCCAGGCGGCGGTCGAGCACCACGTGGCCATCGAGAATCGATCGGGCAGCGTCGGCGATCGGGTCGTTCATGTCATCGCCGTCGACGAGCACCGTGAAGAACCCGGTGATCGAACCGGCAGCACGTGGGCCGGTCCGCTCGAGCAACGCAGGAAGCAGTGAGAACACCGACGGCGTGTAGCCACGAGCGGTCGGCGGTTCGCCGGCAGCGAGACCGAGCTCTCGCTGCGCCATCGCGAGACGGGTCAACGAATCGAACAACAGGAGGACGTCGGCACCGCGATCGGAGAAGAACTCGGAGTACGCCACGGCCAGGTCGGCAGCGCGTCGGCGCATGATCGCCGGCTGGTCCGACGTGGCCACGACGACGATCGACTTGGCGAGACCTTCGGGGCCGAGATCGTCCTCGATGAGCTCGCGGACCTCTCGGCCACGCTCACCGATGAGGGCGATCACGTTGATCTGGGCTTCGGTGCCGCGCGCCATCATGCCGAGCAGCGTGGACTTGCCGACGCCGGAGCCACCGAAGATGCCGAGACGCTGCCCCTTGGCGGCGGGCACCATCAGGTCGAGCACCCGCACTCCGGTGGCCAGTGGTTCCTGGACACGGGCACGCTCGAGCGGGCTCGGCGTGGTGCCGTCGACCATCGTCGGCACACCGGCCAGGTCGGGGCCGCCGTCGATCGGGCGGCCGAGACCGTCCACCACGCGGCCGATCAGGTCGGCACCCATGCGCGGGCGAGCGTCGGGTCGCGGTGCGACCGGATCGCCGCGACGGATGCCGTCGACCGAGCCGAACAGCGCGACGACGACGGACGACGGCGTCACACCGATGACCTGACCCGGCACGACGCCGGCGGCGCCATGGATCTCGACCATGTCCGACACCGCAGAGGTCAGACCTCGGATCTCGACCTCGCTGCCTCGGACACGCACGACGCTGCCCCGACGCTTCGCACCGTCGAGCGCGCGAAGACGACCGCCGATGGCGGCCAGCTTCGGCTCGAGGCCGATCGGGGCGGACGTGAGGGTCATCAGAGCTGGAGATTCGCGATCTGCTGGTAGGCCTGCACGGCCTGGTCTCGGACGGTGACGAGGAGTTCGACGGCGAGCGCAGCCTCGGTCGAGGCGATGGCGACATCGCTCAGCTGGACGTCCTCGCCCGCAGCCAGTGCGGTGACGAGGTCGTCGGCGGCGCGTTCGGTGTCGGACACGGACTGGAGGGCGCCGGAGAGCATCTCGCCGAAGCCCGAGTCGGCCGCAGAGGTGACACCGACGCTCGGTGACATGCCGACCGAGGACAGGGCGCTGACGCCGGAGATGGGGTTCATCAGGGCCTCCCGATGTTCAGGGCGGAGCGGTACGCCTCTTCGGCGGCACTCACGACCTGGAGGTTCATCTGGTAGTGGCGGCTGGCGAGGATCAGGTCCGACATCTGGCCTGCGGTGTCGACCATCGGGGCCTGGACCATGCCGTCCTCGTCAGCGAGGGGGTGATCTGGGTCGTACAGCAGGGGCGCCTCACCGGAGGCAGCGACGATCTCCTGGACGTCGACGCCTTCGCCGGCCGCGTCCTCGGTGAGCACCACGTACTTGGCCCGGAAGGCCTCCTGGTCCGTCGCGGTGACCGTGTTGATGTTCGCCAGGTTGTGACCCAGCACGTCCATCCACATCGAGGCCATCGAGGCACCGGACCTGGCGGCGTCGAGCGCTCCGAACGGGCCGCTCATCGGGTGCCCATCGCGGTCCGCAGGACGCCGACCTTGTAGTTGAACCCGTTGACCATGGCCTGGAAGAGCAGGTTGTCCGAGACCAGCGCAGTGGTCTCGGCCTCGAGATCGACGTTGTTGCCGACCTCGTCGACGACGCCGGGCGCGAGTGACTCGTACACCTGACGGTCGTCGTAGCCGCCGCCGGCTGCGATCTTCGACCGAAGGGAGGACTCGAAGTCGACCGACGAGGCGAGGAAACCCGGCGTCGCGGCGTTGGCGATGTTGTTCGCCCGCACCTCGGCGCGCCGGTTCAGGCCATGGAGCGCATACGCGGTGACGTCGGTGACACCGTCACCGAGACCAAGACCAGCCATGGGACTCCGATCGGAGGATGCCGTCGTCGACGGCGCGGACAAGAACGCACACCGGCGTCCTTGCCGTCAGTCGATCCATCGAGTCTGAGTTGGTCGTACCGACACATTGGTTGGTACAGAACTGCTCGTCGACCGTCCGAGTGGTCGCTTAACGAGTCCTCACGAGCTCGTGACGAGAAGATCGTGGCGTTGGCTGATGAGCAGGGCGTTGGTTGTTGAGCAGGGCGTCGGCGGGTGACGGGTCAGCGCGTCGGGCTCGACACGGGGTCCGAGCCGACCGTGTCGTCGAGCCCGTTGCGGTTCATGATCACCAGCACGGTGGCGACGCCGCCGACGATGAGGCTCGTCCAGACGTTCAACCGCTGACCGAGGATCTCGTTCGCCGAGTCGATGCGCAGCAACTCGATCCACAACCGCCCGAGCGTGTACAGCGCCACGTAGACGGCGAACTGGTAACCCGTCCGCAGGCGAGGCAGCACCTTGGGCACCACCCAGATGACCACGGCGGCGACACCGAAGTTCCACAACATCTCGTAGAGGAACGTGGGATGGAACAACGCGTCGTTCTCGAAGCCGGTGGGCCGATGCGACTCGTCGATCTCGAGCGCCCACGGCACGTCGGTCGGACGACCGAAGAGCTCCTGGTTGAACCAGTTGCCGAGACGACCGATGCCCTGCGCCACCGGGATGGCCGGCGCGGTCGCGTAGAAGAGGTCCGGAACGGACAGGTTCGCCCGGTGGGCCGCGATCAGCGCACCGAGCGCACCGGCAGCGACGGCACCCCAGACGCCGAGACCGCCTTCCCAGATCTTGAACGCCTCCAGCCATTGGCCGCGGAACCGCTGGTTGTCGGTGATGACGTGATACAGCCGACCGCCGACGACACCGAAGGGGACCGCCCACAGCGCCACGTTCGAGATCTGCTCGGGATCATGGCCGCGCTCGGCCCAACGGCGCTGGGTGATCCACACCGCGGCGAGCACCCCGAGGGCGATGGCGATGCCATAGGCCCGGAAGTCGAGCGGCCCGAGGCTGATCGAGTTCGACGAGGGGCTCGGGATGGAGGCCAGCAGCTGCATGCAGGGCAAACACTAACGGTGTCGCAGGTCTTCCCACAGGCCGACCGCCGTAGACTCCGGCGCCGTGGACGCACTCAGCGGTCTGACCGCGGCCGAGGTCGAGCAGCGACGCCGCGACGGCCGTGTGAACACCCCACCGCCGCCGTCGACCCGGTCCATCAGCGAGATCATCCGGGCCAACGTGTTCACGACGGTCAACATCATCATGACCACATTGCTGGTCCTGGTCCTGGTCGCCGGCGCCCCCGGAGACGCCTTGTTCGCCGGCGTCATCGTCTCGAACTCGGTCATCGGTGTCGTGCAGGAGATCCGAGCCAAGCGGACGCTCGACCGTCTCGAGGTCGTCAACACGCCGGTCGTGAACGCCGTGCGCGACGGCACCGACATCCAGCTCGGTCCCGGTGACGTCGTCGCCGACGAGCTGCTGGTCATCGAGACCGGCGACCAGCTCGCCGTCGACGCCGAAGTCGTCGCCGGTCTGGGTCTCGAGCTCGACGAGAGCCTGCTGACGGGCGAGGCGGATCCGATCGCCAAGGAGAACGGCGACACCGTGCTCTCGGGCAGCTTCGTGGTCGCCGGCTCCGGCCATGTCCGCGCCACCGGCATCGGGGCCGAGTCCTACGCCAACTCCCTCGCCGAGGAGGCTCGTCGGTTCGTGCTCGTGAACAGCGAGCTGAAGAGCGGTATCAACGTCATCCTCCGGTGGCTCACCTTCATCATCCCGCCGGTGTCGGTCGTGCTCCTGTGGCGTCTGCTCGACGCGGAACCCACTTGGCAGGAAGCGTTGCGCGGCACCGTCGCGGCGGCCGTCGCCATGGTCCCGGACGGTCTCGTCCTGTTGACCAGCATCACCTTCATCGTCGGCATCCTCGCCCTCGCACGTCGTCAGGCACTCGCGAAGGAACTCGCCTCCGTCGAGCTGCTCGCCCGAGTCGACGTGCTGTGCCTCGACAAGACCGGCACCATCACCACCGGTCACATCACGTTCGCCGAGGCCATCTCCTACGACGACCATCTGCCTGCAGCTCTCGGCGCGCTCGGAGCATCGGATCCGCACCCCAACGCGACGCTCGCTGCCATCGCCTCGGCCAACGAGGACCCCGGTTGGCGACTCACGAACACGGTGCCGTTCAGCTCGGCCCGCAAGTGGTCGGCCGCCGAGTTCGACGGACGCGGCTGGTGGGTGATGGGCGCACCCGAATTCGTCGCGCCTCACGCCGACCTGCCCGACGCGACCGAACGCGCCGAGTCCGGTCAGCGCGTCATCGCCATCGCGCACACCGACCAGCCCGTCGACAGCGACCATCCGCTGCCCGAGAACCTCACCGTCGCCGGCCTCGCCATCCTCGAGGACGAGATCCGTCCCGATGCCGCCGACATCTTCCGGTTCCTGCGTGAGCAGGGCATCTCGCTGCGCGTCATCAGCGGCGACCACCCACGCACGGTCGCCGCGGTCGCCGCCCGTGCGGGGATCCCGCGTGCCGGTTCGGGCGTCGACGCCCGGGAGCTGCCCTCTGACGACGAGGACCTCGCCGAGCTGCTCGACCACGAGGTGGTCTACGGGCGGGTGACCCCGCACCAGAAGCGCTCGATGGTGCACGCGCTCCAGTCGCGCGGGCACGTGGTCGCCATGACCGGCGACGGCGTGAACGACGTCCTCGCCCTCAAGGACGCCGACATGGGCATCGCCATGGGGTCCGGCTCCGCAGCATCACGAGCCGTCGCGCAGATCACCCTGCTCGACAACCGGTTCTCGACCCTTCCCCTCGTCCTCGCCGAGGGTCGGCGGGTCATCAACAACATCGAGCGGGTGGCGACGTTGTTCGTCGCGAAGGCGGTCTACGCCGTGCTCATCGCGGTGGCCGTCGGCCTCATCGGTTCGCAGTTCCCGTTCCTGCCACGGCACTTCACGCTGATCGGCTCGTTCTCGATCGGCATCCCCGGCTTCTTCCTGGCGCTGGCACCGAACGTCGCCCATGCCCGACCCGGCTTCATCCACCGGGTCCTTCGCCTCGCCGTGCCGCTCGGGACGATCGCCGGCCTCACCTCGATCGTCGCCTACGAGATCGTGCGCCGCGACGACCTCGCGACGCTGGCGCAAGCACGAACGGTCGCGGTCATCACCCTGCTGGCGGTCGGGCTCGCGATCCTCACCGTCGCAGCACGGCCGTTGACCATCCCACGCATCGGTCTCGTCGTGGCGATGGCGGCGTCCTACGCATTGATCATGTGGGTCGACGTCGCGAGCGACTACTTCGAACTGGTCGAACTGAGCTCGTCGCAGTGGAGCACGGTGCTGTGGGCGAGCGCCGTCGGCATCGCCGCGACCGCCGTCTCCGTCGTGCTCGTGGACCGATGCGAATCACGGCTCGAACGCGAACAACACCCTGGGGGGAACCTGACATGAGCACCGATCATCGGCAGTGGCTCGCCGACCACATCGACACCGTCACGTCGATCATCGACAGCGCCGACCTCGGCGCCGTCGTTCCCAGCTGCCCCGACTGGTCGCTGCGTGACCTCGTCGTCCACACGGGTCGCGTGCACCAGATGGCGACCGGTGCGCTGGTCGCCACCGACCCCGACGAGCGGCCGAGCACCAGCGCACCCGACGACGGAGCCGACCTCGGTGAGTGGTTCCGGGCGGGCGCGGCGGCGTTGCTCGCTGCCCTCGACGCCGCAGATCCCGACGCCGCTGCCTGGACCTTCCTCGGACCGAAGCCGTCGTCGTTCTGGCTGCGTCGCATGAGCAACGAGACGGCCATCCACGCCTGGGACGCGAGTCTCGTCGTAGGTGACCCGATCTCGTTGCCGGCGGAGCAAGGTGTCGACCTCGTCGACGAGTTCCTCGAGGTCTACGTGCCGCGGATCGGACCCGAGACCTTCGCCGACCCCGCCGAGCGCACCTTCCATCTGCACGCGACGGACGCGGACGGTGAGTGGGAGATCCGCCGAGATGCCGACGGCATGCAGGTCCTCCACGAGCACGCCAAGTCCACGACGGCCGTTCGCGGACCTGCCGCACAGCTCGGTCTCTTCATCTGGTCGCGAGGCGTCGGCGACGATCTCGAGGTCTTCGGCGACGAGTCCCAGGTCGCCGAGTGGAACGACAAGATGACGATGTGATGCGGACGCGACGATGGCGGCACCAGGTCGGTGCCGCCATCGTCGAGTTCGAGCTGCGTCGAGATCAGCCGAGCTGGATCTCTTCGCTGACGCCGGCTCGCAGCGTCTCGTCGCCACTGAGGTGGATCACACGCTCACGCCACGACGACGCTTCCGCGATCTCGGTGGCATAGCGGGCCTTGCGGCGAGCGACACGACCCTTGACCTCGTCGGGCGACTCGATGTTGCCGTCGTACTGGGCCTCGATGCCCTCACGCAACATGATGAGCGCCTCGGAACGAAGCTGGCTGATGCGGCTCTCGGTGACGCCGAGGAACTGGGCCAGCTCGAGCGACGTGCGGCCTTCGAGGAAGTAGCCGACGATCACGGCACGGTGCCGTTCCGGCAGCAGGCCGACGGCGTCGCGCAGGTAGCCGCGCATCTCGCGTACCTCGACGTCGGCGTCAGGTTCGAGCGTCACCGGGTCGGCGAGCACGTCGACGAGGGTCAACTCCTCGTCGTCGTCGGGAGCGACGTAGTGGTCGAGCGCCAACACGACGGAGCGGTGAACTCGGTCCTGGATGCGATGCAGACGATCGCGGTCCATGTCGAGTTCCTCGGCGACCTCATCGGGGCTGGGTAGACGTCCCAGCCGGTTCGCCAGACGCTGCTCGGTCTGTTCGAGGTTGCGAGCGAGATTCCGGACCGAGCGCGGCGCCCAGTCGGCAGCGCGGACCGAATCGAGGATCGCGCCACGGATCCGCTGTGCGGCGAAACGCTCGAACGGCACTCCACGTGACTCGTCGTAGCGCTGCGAGGCTTCGACCAAGCCCAAGGCGCCTGCCCTGGCCAGTTCCTCACGTTCCACATGACGTGGGAAGTGGACGGCGACTTGGAACACCACGTGCTTCACGAGTGGCAGGTTCGCTTCAATGCGCGCGGTGATCTCTGGGTCGT
>JAHDHM010000059.1 GCA_020631315.1 Acidimicrobiales bacterium | reverse complement strand
GCCGCATGGACCCGCTTCGACGAGAGGTCGGAGCTGCGTCGGCTGTGCTCGGCGGGTGGGCGGCCGCTACCGGTGAGCGCGGCGACGCGCACCCTCGTGCAGACGATGGTCGACATGTGGCGCCGTACCGGCGGACTGTTCGACCCGAGCGTCGGACGCGCTCTCGCTGACGCCGGCTACGACGACGACTTCGGCGTGGTCGCCGAACGTGACGGATACGCTGGCACCCTCGCCCGCACGACACAGCCGACACCCGTGCCAGGGTGCGCCGGTGTCGAGGCCAACGACCACGCCGGAACGGCCACCGTCTCGGTCGGTGTCGAGCTCGATGCCGGTGGCGTGGGCAAGGGTCTCGCGGCGGACCTCGTCGCCGCGAGGCTGATGGCCGGAGGCGCGCTGGGTGCCCTCGTGAACGTCGGCGGCGATCTCCGTACCGCGGGTGTGTCGAACGACGGGCATGCCGACTGGATGATCCGGATCAGCGAACCCGCCGTCGGGGTCGACGTCGATCTCGATCTCGCCGTGACCGGTGGCGTCGCCACGTCGACGAATCGTCGCCGCCGCTGGATGGCACCCAATGGCGTGGCGCACCACCTGTTCGATCCAGAACGGGGAGTGCCGCTGACCGCCCCGCTCGCCCTCGTGACGGGCTTCGCCGGCGATGCCGCCTCGGCCGAGGTGGCGACCAAGGTCGCCTACGTGGGTTGGGCGAAGATGACCTTCAAGGAACTCGCCGACGTCCTCGACACACTCGGCGCCGCGGTGATCGTCGTCGCCGATGACGGCGCACGACACGTGATCGGCCATCGCCCGATCACCTCCTCCCTCCGACTCGACGGCGGTGCGTCATGAGCCCGGTGTTGGCCGAACAGCTGCTCTTCGGCGAACAGTTCTGGTGGTACGTGGCCCGCTCCGGCGGCATCGTCGCTCTGGTCCTGAGCGGCGCCTCGGTGGTGTGGGGCCTGCTCCTGGGCACCAAGTACCTGGGCCGCGCCGCCAAGCCGAAGCGACTCCTCGATCTCCACCGCTTCCTCGGTGCGCTCACCGTGATCTTCACCGCGATCCACATGATCGCCCTCGTGTTCGACGAGTTCGTCACGTTCACCCTCACCGACCTCCTGGTGCCCTTCGCCTCGGAGTGGCAGCCGGCGAACGTCGCCTGGGGTGTCGTGTCGTTCTGGTTGCTGATCGCCATCCAGCTGTCGTCGATGCTGATGAACCGGATCCCGCGCCGGCTGTGGCGAGGCATCCACTTCTCGAGCTACCTGATGTTCCTCACCGGTCTCGTGCACGGTCTGCTGGCCGGTACCGATGCGAGCTCCCCGGTCTTCCTGCTCGGCATGGGTGGCCTCGTCGGCCTCATCACGTTGCTGACCGGCTGGCGGGTCCTCGGCATCCGGACGTCGATGGCCGCCCGCCCTGCCACCGCGGCGGCCGTCAGCGTCGGCGAGGAGCCGGTCGGCGCCGCACGAGGGGCGTAGGGTCGTCGAGCGATGCGACTGCTGGTGATCGAAGACGAAGCGACGATGGTCGAGTCGCTCCGCCGCGGCCTCACCGCCGAGGGATTCGCCGTGGACACGGCCATGACCGGTTCGGACGGACTCTGGATGGCACGGGAGTTCCCGTACGACCTGATCCTCCTGGACATCATGTTGCCCGAGGTCAACGGGTACGAGATCTGTCGGACGCTGCGCCGAGAAGAGGTGTGGACGCCGATCCTGATGCTCACGGCGAAGCAGGGCGACCTGGACGAGGCCGAAGGGCTCGAGCTCGGTGCCGACGACTACCTCACGAAGCCGTTCTCGTTCGTGGTGCTCGTGGCCCGTATCCGGGCGCTGTTGCGTCGTCGCGCCGGCGACGCGCCCACGAAGCTGGTGGCCGGCGATCTCGTGCTCGATCCCGCCGAGCGCAGCGTGAGCCGCGGTGAGGTGGAGGTGGAGATCACGGCACGCGAGTTCGCCGTGCTCGAGCAGCTGATGCGGCGGCCGGGCGAGGTGCTCTCCAAACAGGAGATCATCGACAAGGTCTGGGACCTGAACTTCGACGGCGACGTCAACATCGTCGAGGTCTACGTGTCGTCGTTGCGCAAGAAGGTCGACGGACCGTTCGGTCGCAAGGCCATCGAGACCGTGCGCGGTGTCGGGTATCGGGTGCGAGGCGACGGTGGGTGAGCGACTCGACTTCATGCGCACACTGCGCTTCCGGACGGCGGCGACCGCGATGGCGGTGCTCGCCGTCGGACTCGTCCTCGCCGCGATTGCCTTCGACGTCGTCCTCGGCATCCAGCTCCGGCGTGCCTTCGATCGTGAGCTCGAGACCCAGGCCACCGATCGAGCACTCCTGATCGGCAATGGTGCGGACCTCACCAGCGTGCTCATCGGCGACGAGGAGTTCGTGGTGGTGCTCGACCCCGACGGTGTCGTCGTCGGCTCGGTGGGGATCGTCGACCCCGACGTCGTGGTCGACGTGGCACCCGGCTCCGCGGTCGACTTCGCGGTGACGGTCATGGAGGCCGACGACGAATCCGAGTCGAGAGAGCCCGAGATCGAGACCGAGCCGCTTCGTGTGTTCGCAGCAGCCGTCGACGGTGGAGGGACCGTCGTCGTGGGTGCCGAGGACGAGAACGCTCTCGCGGCGCGGTCCGCGGCCCGGCCGTTCCTGATCGTCAGCGAGCTGCTGCTCCTGGCGGTCGCCGCAGCGGTCGCCTGGCGCTCGGTCGGTCAAGCGCTGCAGCCGGTCGAACGTCTGCGTTCCGAGGTCGACGCGATCGCCGGTGCGGGCAACGGCGAGCGCGTCACCGCGCGCGAGAGTGGTGACGAGCTCGAGGCACTCGCCGCGACCATGAACCATCTGCTCGATCGGGTCGACGCCCAGGCGGTCGCGCAACGGCGGTTCGTCGCCGATGCGTCGCACGAACTCAAGAGTCCGGTGGCGAACATCGCAGCCACGGTCGAGACGGTGTCCCGCCCGGTCGACGGTGCCGAGTGGACGTCGCTGCAGAACACGCTGCTCTCGGAGACCGAACGGCTCCGAGCGTTGATCGACGACCTGCTGTTCCTGGCTCGGGCGGACGAGGCTGGTGTGGCTCCGAAGCGAGGTCGGGTCGCGCTCGATGACGTCATCTTCGACGAACTCGAGCGGTGTGCTCGGATCCGGCCTGGTGTCCGCTTCGACGCCGGCGGGGTCGTACCCGTGGTCGTCGACGGTGACCGGATGCAGCTCGTGCGAGTCGTGCGCAACCTCGTGGAGAACGCGGCGCGCCACACCGAGACGTCGGTGCGGGTCTCCACGTCCGACGACGGTGATCTCGTCACGTTGATCGTCGCGGACGACGGGCCTGGGATTCCCGAGAGCGACCGAGCGAAGGTCTTCGAGCGGTTCGTCCGTCTCGACGAGTCGCGAGCACGAGGTGCCGGTGGTAGCGGGCTCGGGCTGCCCATCGTTGCGACGATCGTCGACGCCCATCTGGGGTCGATCGAGCTCGCCGACGCAGGGCCGAATGGTCTGTTGGTGACGGTCTCGCTACCCGGCCGCAGCTGACGAAACGTTCAGCACTGAGTGCGTGCCGTTGTCGTACAGAGGCTGATCATGGCGGCGGTCACGACAGATGCGCTACATCTCTTCTGTAGTCGGTGACTACAGCGGGAGATGACATGAATCGCGCAGAACGCAGGCGCCTGACGACACACGCTCGACTTCTGGACGCGGTTCGTGAACTTCTGCAGGAGAGCAGCGTCGATGCGCTCGTCGTGCACGACGTCACCGAACGCGCCGACGTGGCGTTGGGAACCTTCTACAACCACTTCGAGGACAAGATGAGCGCGGTCACCGCCGTCGCCGCGGTCGAAGCCGCGGCGGGTCGGCGGGCGGTCCTCGCGATGGCCCCGGCAGACGGTCTGACTCCCGCCAGCGGCGCAGCGCTCGCCGTGGCGGCGCTCATCCACCAGTTCGAGATCGAGCCGCGGGCGATGCGCACGTTGTGTGCGCTGTTCGACGCACGGGTTCTTCCCGACGAGGCGAGCGTGGACCTGGTCCGTTCGCTGATGGTCGGGGCTGGCCGTTCGCTCGACCACCTCTCCGAATGGCATCTCGCTGCGTTTCGCGGAGCTCTGGTCGCCCTCGTCGACTTCCTGGCTCACCGTGGCTTCTGCTGCTCGACCGAGCGAGCGATCCGGGCCACGGTGCCGAGTGTTCTCGGCGCGAGCTGCGTGCCGTCGGCGCTGATCTCCGATGCGGTCGAGGTGGCGGTGTCGGCGCCGCGCGTCTGGAAGCGTGTGCCGACTGCAGAGTTGCTCGCCATCGACGCGGACATACGAGCGCTCGCTCACGCCTGAGCAGCGGCCGGTTCCTGGGTGAGGTTGCCGAGCTGGCGCCACATCGCGGCGAGCGTCACTGCTGAACCGACGAACGCGAACCAGTACGGCGCCGTCACTCCGCCGGCCTGGGCGATGAAGCCGCCGGCGACGCCGCCGATCACCAAGCCACCGTGGAGCCCGACGAGATAGACGGCACCGACGCGACCCTGGAGTTCGAGGGGCACCTCGCGTTGGCGAATGGTGTTCACCGTGGCGCCCCACATCGACGTGTGGCCGCCGAACACGAAGAACACCGCGAACGCCAGCCACGCTGTCGTCGTCCAGGCGAACACGAGGTGGGTCAGCGTCTCGATGACGAGGCCGACGCGCATGATCGTCGTCATGCCGACCGCTCGTTCGGTGCGCGGATAGAGCATGGTGCCCAACACGGCTCCGGCAGCGCTCGTCGCGATGAAGAGTCCGAACTGGCCTTCGTCGAGGCCGAAGCGTTCGTCGACGAGGACGACGAGCAGCGTGAACGCGGCGCCGAAGGTCAGGTTGAACACGAAGATCGTCAGCGCCAGCGTCCGCATCGGCGCATGCCCCATCAGCCAGCGCGCGCCCTCTGCGATCTCTCGACGCACGTCCCTCGGTGCGTCAGCGACCTCTGGTGTCCGCGACCACGTGACGGCGAGCAGGAGGACGCTGCCCAGCAGAAGGGCCACCGCCTCGGTCACGAATGGCACCGACCGCCCGACGCCGAAGAGCGCCGCGCCGACAGCGGGGCCGGCGAGCTGGTTGAGCGTGACGTGCCCGAACAGCAGTCGGGAGTTGGCGACCACGAGGTCGTCGGGTTGGACCACCATCGGCAGCAGCGTCGTCGCTGTCGTGTCGACGAAGACCTCGGCGACACCGAGCGCGGCCATGGCCACGAGCACGACGGCGATGTTGATCGAGTCGGTCACGATCGTGCCGACGAGCAGCAGCGCGACGGCGGCACGCGTGAGGTTGGCGACGATCATCAGTCGTCGTCGGTCGACACGGTCGGCGACGACACCGGCGTACAGGCCGAGTGCGAGCCATGGGAGTCGTTGCAACGCGAGGGCGAGCGCGATCAGCCGGGGGTCATCGGTTTCAGACGCGACGAGGAGAGGTCCCGCGGCGATCGCCAGTCCGTCGGCGAAGTTGGTCGACCACTGTGATCCGAGCAGCGCGCGGAACGAGCCGCCCAGGCGCGGCGGCGCGACGAGATCGAGGAGCCGGCGCATCTGGCCGAGCGTAGAGCGGGCAGGTGGTCCGCCCGCCCGGGATTTCGCTCAGGCGGTGTCGTTGCGCCTCAGGCGATGTCGAACGACAGCACGCCCGTGTCGGTCATGCGCTGGATCAGAGCGTCGCCCATCGCCGCGGCGGGTGACCAGAACCCGGCGGCCAGGTCGTCGGCGGCGAGCAGCGTCAGCGCGGACTGCGTGATCATCTGGGAGGTGCAGCCGTAGCCGGGATCCTTGAAGCCCTTCACCGTGACCGACACCTCGTCGCCCGACGGCGTCGCGCCGTGGTAGCGGATCGTGAAGTGTCCGGCTTCGCGTTCTTCGAGCGACGGGCCCTCCCCGGGTGCCGGCAGATCGCCCGACATGTCGATGCCGCCCGACTTCGCAAGGGCCTCGGCGGCGGCCTGGCCCTCGGCACCGGGGCCGGTGGCGATCATCTCGTCGTAGAGGAACTCGTCGCCGTACATGTGGCCGAGCAGCAGGTTGCTGCGATGCACGCTCTTGGTGTTGATGCTCGCCATCACGAACGCGGTGGCCCAGGCGTCGTACTCCTCGTCGTAGCGAGGGGTGTCGCCGTCGGGCTGCCGGGGGCCCTCGAATCCGGGGGTCAGCGCATACGGGGAGCCGAGCAGCTTGGCGATCGCGGGGTCGCTCATGGCGTGCTGGATCGTCGAGCCGATGCTGGCGATCGTGCCGCCGGAGGCACCGCCGGCGAAGTCGAGGACCCGGCCCTTGACGTAGCCGATCGGCGACCCGGTGCGCTCGATGGCCGTCTTCTGGGCCAGGTAGACGCCGAGGTCCGACGGCAGCGAGTCGAAGCCGCAGGAGAAGACGATGCGAGCGCCGGATGCGGCGGCGGTGTCGGCGTACGTGTCGATCATGGCCCGCATGAAGTCGGCCTCACCGCACAGGTCCACGTAGTCGGTGCCGTTCTCGGCGCAGGCCTTCACGACGGCCTCGCCGGAACGCAGGTACGGGCCGGCCGTGGCGATCACCAGTCGGGTCGACGCCGCCATCGCTGCCATCGCCTCGGCATCGCCGGCATCGGCGACGATCGTGCCGGCCTCATCGCCGAGGCCCTGCCGTTCGCGCAGTGCCGCGAGCTTCTCGGCGTTGCGGCCCGCGATCGCCCAGCTCACGCCGGCGTCGGCGGCCACGCCGTTCAGGTACTCGGCGACCAGCTCGCCGGTGAATCCGGTGGCGCCGTAGATGACGATGTCGTGGGTGCGATCGCTGCTCATCTGCTCAGCTTCGCATCCGCATGCCGTGGGGATCGAACGGGAGCTCGTCGAGGATCGTGGCCCGGCGGCGCTGACCGATGATCAACACCTCGTGGTCGAGCGACGCGTCGGCGGTCCCGGCGTCGAGGTAGGCCATGGCGAGGCTCTTGCCCGACCGGTGGCCGAACCCACCTGAGGTCACGTAGCCGACCTTGTCGGCGCCGACGAAGATCGGCTCGAAGCCGGTGGCGTCCGAGGCGCCCGGATCGTCGAGCGGGGCGTCCACCTCCATCAGGTGCAACGTCCGTGCCGGGGTGCCGTCGCGGTCTGCGGCAGCTGCTGCTCGACCGACGAAGTCGTCCTTCGACCAGTCGACGAACCGGTGCATCTCGTTCATCGACGGGGTGTAGTCCGGGCTGTACTCGCGACCCCAGATGCCGAACGCCTTCTCGAGCCGCATGCCGAGCAGTGCGTGCACGCCGACCTGACGGATCCCGTGATCGGCGCCGGCGGCGAGCAGCTGGGTGTACACGTCGCGCAGGTGCAGCGACGGCACCCAGATCTCGTAACCGAGTTCGCCAGTGAGCGACACGCGGTCGACGACGGCGGGGGAGCGGCCGACGTTCATCTCGGCGACGTCGAGGAAGCGGAATGCGTCGGGGCTGACGTCGGTGCGGGTCACTCGCTGGAGCACCTCACGGGCCTTCGGGCCGGCGAGGGCCAGGCCGGTCCACTGGTCGGTCAGGTTGGTGATGCGCACGCTGCCGTCGGCGGGGAGCCGGTCGCTGAACCATCGCATGTGCCATTCCTGGATCGGTCCTGAGCCGGTGAGCAGGAAGCGTTCACCCCCTTCGGCGTCGTTGCCCGCTGCGCCGTACAGGCCGGGTGTCGAGAGGCAGAAGACCGTGAAGTCGCCGACGATCTTCGCCTCCGTGGACAGCATCACGCCGAGTCGACTGCGACCAGGGCTCGGCAGGCGGGAGGCGAGTAGGCCGTCGAGCCATGCGCGTGCGCCTGGGCCGGCGATCTCGAACTTCGAGTACGAGCTGATGTCGAGCAGGCCCACGCCGTCGGTGGTGGCCATCGCCTCGTCGCCCGACGGCGCGAAGAAGTTGCCACGTCGGAACTCCGGGATGTCGACCTGCTGGTCACCCTCACGGGCGAACCACATCGGCACCTCCAGACCGGCGTTGGGCGCGAACACTGCACCCGACTGGCGCTGGAGGTCGAAGATCGGCGTCGTCTTCGCCGGGCGGCCTGCGGGCCACGGCTCGTTCGGGAACGGGACCTTGAAGCGCCACTCGTAGAACTGAGTCGACGTCTCGAGCGTGTAGGCCTCGTTCGCGAAGTTCCCGAACCGCGCCGGGTCCATCATGAACGTGTCCATCTCGGGCTCGCCGTCGATCATCCACTGGGCGAGGGTGAGCCCGACACCACCGGACTGGCTGAAGCCGGCCATGACGCCACACGCCATCCAGTAGTTCGGCAGGCCACGCACGGGACCGACGAGCGGGTTGCCGTCGGGGGTGAACGTGAACGGGCCGTTGACGATGTTCTTGATGCCCGCGTCCTGCATCATCGGGAAGCGACGGAAGCCCGAGTCGAGGCTGTCCGCCAGATCGTCGAGGCGAGGGCGGAGCAGCTCGCTCTCCCCGTAGGTCCAGGGGCTGCCGTCGAGCGCCCACGGAATCGGGCCCGGTTCGTAGACGCCGAAGAGCAGGCCGCCGAGTTCCTGGCGCACGTAGATGCCGGCGTCGAGGTCGACGGTCGTCATCGACTCGCCGTCCTGATCGTTCAGTGCGGCGATCGGCTCGGTGACGAGGTAGTGGTGCTCGTAGGGAATGAGCGGGGCCTCGTGGCCGGCCATTCGGGCGACCTCTCGAGCCCAGAGGCCGGCGGCGTTCACGACGTGTTGGGCGTGGATGGTGCCCTTGTCGGTGACGACGTTCCAGGTCTCGTCGTCGTTCAACACCAGGTCGGTGACGAGGGTCTGCTGGTAGATCTCCGCGCCGGCGATGCGGGCCGACTTCGCGTAGGCGTGGGTGGCGCCGTAGGGGTCGAGATACCCGTCGGCGGTGTCGATCATGGCGCCCGTCAGGCCGTCGGGGTCGATGATGCGGGTGTACTTCGGCACCTCGCTCGGATCGATCAGGAACGACTCGATGTCGAGGGTCTGGTTGACACCGTTGATGATCTGGAGGAAGTCCCACCACTCCTCGGACGCCGCGACGCTGACCGAGCCGGTGCGGTGGATGCCCACGTCCTGGCCGGAGATCTCCTGGATCTCGTCGTAGACCTGGATGCTGTAGTGCTGCAGGCCGGCCATGTTGAGCGAGCCGTTGAGCGAGTGGAACCCTGCCGCGGCGTGCCAGGTGGACCCGGCGGTCAGCTGCTTGCGCTCGACCAGCACGACGTCCTTCCAGCCCAGCTTCGTCAGGTGGTACAGCACTGCCACGCCGACGATGCCGCCCCCGATCACGACGACCCGCGCCTCACTCGTCATGGACCCGTTCTTCGTCGACCCGCTCATGGACCCAGCCCCCTGTGCTCGTGCGGTTGCGAGGGTCTGGACAGTAGTGTCCAGAACGATGAGTTCGCAGGGGGAACACGCTGCCGGTGCCGTGATCATCGGCGCGGGAGTCATGGGCTGCTCGATCGCACTCGAGCTGTCACGGCGGGGGCGATCGGTGGTCGTGGTCGACCGGCGCGGCGCCGCGGGTGCCGGTTCCACGAGTGCTTCGTCCGCAGTGGTCAGGTTCAGCTACTCGACACCGACCGGTGTGCATCTCTCGTGGGAGGGCGTGCAGTACTGGAAGCGATGGGATGAGGTGGTGGGCGACCACGACGAACTGGGCCGCACCCGGTTCGTCGACTGTGGGCAACTGCTGATGCTGCAGGAGCCGGGCGACTTCGCCCACGTGGTGCTCGACCTGTGGGAGCAGCTCGACATCCCACACGAGCGGCTCACGCCCGAACAGATCGGCGAGCGATGGCCGTGGATCGATCTCGGTGTCTACGGGCCGCCCGCGTTGCCCGACGACGATGCGTTCTGGGCCGACGCCAAGGGGCGCACCCTCGGCGGGTGCTTCTCACCCGACTCCGGCTACGTCGCGGACCCGCAGCTCGCCGCCCACAACCTGCAGCGCGCCGCCGAGGCGCACGGCGCCGAGTTCCGCTTCGGACAGGCAGTCGTCGCCATCGAGCGCAGCGCCGATGCGGTGACCGGCCTGACCCTCGCCGACGGCACCCGGGTCATGGCGCCGCTCGTCGTCAACGCCGCCGGCCCCCACTCGGGCGCGGTGAACGCGATGGCCGGACTCGACGGCACGATGGCGATCGGCACCACGCCGCTGCGCCAGGAGGTGCACCACGTGCCGGCTCCCGCCGGTGTCGACATGGCCGCCGACGGGATGGTGCTGGGCGATCTCGACCTCGGCTTCTACAGCCGGCCCGAGACCGGCAACCACGTCCTTCTCGGCGGCATGGAGCCCGAGTGCGACGAGCTCGAGTGGCTCGACGACCCCGACGTGCACGACGAGCACATCACCGATCTGTGGCAGACGCAGGTGCTCCGGGCGAGTCGTCGTTTCCCCGACCTCGGCATGCCGCACCAGCGCAAGGGCATCGTCGGTGTCTACGACGTGTCCGACGACTGGATGCCCATCTACGACCGCACCGACCTCGACGGGTTCTTCGTCGCCATCGGGACGAGCGGCAACCAGTTCAAGAACGCGGGTGTCGTCGGCCACCTCATGGCCGAACTCATCGCCGCCGTCGAGAGCGGCCACGACCACGACGCCGACCCGATCACGGTGCACGGCCGATTCACCGGCCGACCGATCGAGATGCGCAAGTTCGCTCGCAACCGTGAACTCGACACCGAGTCGTCGATGTCGGTCAATGGCTGACGCCGGGCAGGAGCGCAGCGTCGGGCAGAAGCCGGGGCGGCGGCGCGAGCGGGTCCGACGAGAACGTCCCGCCGAGGACACCTCGCATCACCGTCGGCTGGTGAACCCGTTCACGCCACTGACCGTCATGTCCGACGACCAGACGGCCGACCTGCACGAACAGGCCGTGCGCTACCTGGCAGACGAGGGCATCAAGGTCCTGTTCGACGAGGCCCGGCAACTGTTCGCCGATGCCGGCTGTGGGGTGGGCGATGACCTGATCGTGCGCGTCGATCCCGACCTCGTCGCGTCGGCTCTCGAGACGAGCCCGAGTGAGTTCGACCTGCATGCCGGTGCACCGCATCGGGACGTGCACGTCGGGGGCGCCAGCATGGTGATCGCTCCGGTCGGTCGTCCACCGTTCGTGTCGGACCGGCTGGGCGGTCGACGCGCCGGCTCGTTGGAGGATCAGCGCAACTTCCTGAAGCTCACCCAGCTGCACGACGTCCTCGGTGTCACCTCGCCGTGTGTCGAACCGAACGACGTGCCGCTGAACGACCGGCACCTGGTCTCCGGTCTCCAGACGTTGACGCTGACGGACAAGGTGCCGTTCGTCTACGCCCGTGGGCGGGCCCGTGTGCGGGACTCGCTCGAGATGGTTCGGCTCCGGCACGGTCTGACCGACGACCAGTTCGCCGCGGCGCCGTACTGCTGGACGAACATCAACACGAACTCGCCGCGCCAGCTCGACATCCCGATGTCGATGGGCATCATCGACTTCGCCCGTGCCGGGCAGCCGAACATCATGACGCCGTTCACCTTGGCGGGAGCGATGGCGCCGGTGACTCTCGCGGGTGCGTTGGTGCTGCAACACATGGAGGTGTTGGCGGCGGTCACGCTGGCCCAGATCGTCCGGCCTGGTGCGCCGGTGCTCTACGGCGCGTTCACCTCGAACGTCGACATGAAGTCGGGCTCGCCGGCGTTCGGCACACCCGAGGCGTTCAAGGGGGCGCTGGCGAGTGGCCAGCTCGCTCGTCACGTCGGCCTGCCGTGGCGGAGCTCGGGCTCCAGCGCGTCGACCGCCGTCGACGCGCAGGCGGGTTACGAGACGATGCTCAACTTCTACGGTGCGGCGCTCGCGGGAGCGAACTGGATCATGCACTCCGCCGGCTGGCAGGAGGGCGGTCTCGTCGCCTCGATGGAGAAGTTCGTGACGGACCTCGAGATGCTGCGCATGTTCGCCGAGATCTGCCGACCGCTCGTGACCGACGAGTCGGAGCTCGCGCTCGACGCCATCAGCGAGGTGGGTCCCGGCGGTCACTTCTTCGGGACGCCTCACACGCTCGAGCGTTTCGAGACCGCGTTCTATGCGCCGATCGTGTTCGGCCGCACCAACTACGAGCAGTGGGTCGAGGAGGGCAGTCGCATGACCGATGAGCGGGCCACCGACGTCTGGCAGCGAATGCTCGACGAGTACGAGGCACCGGTCGTGCCCGAGGATCGCCTTGCGGCCGTCGCTGCGTTCGTGGAACGTCGCATCGCCGAAGGCGGAGCGGCGCCCGACTGATGGTCGCTGTACCCGAGGGGCGTGCCTGATGGTCACGCGAGACGACTGGATCGACGTCGCGGTGTCGGCCCTCGACGAGGTGTCGATCGATCAGCTGAAGGTGCTCGGGTTGGCGCGGCGACTCGGCGTGTCTCGCTCGAGTTTCTACTGGTTCTTCGAGGATCCCGAGGAGTTGCGTGCTGAGCTGCTGACCGTCTGGGAGGGCAACACCTCGGCGATCGTCGAGCGCGCCGAACGCTCGGCTCCGACGATCGTCCGCGCGTGCCTCGGTGTGTTCGAGTGTTGGACCGACCCGCAGCTGTACGTGCCGGCGCTCGATGCAGCGGTGCGGGACTGGGCTCGGCGTGACGACGAGGCCGAGGTGCGTATGGCCGCCGCCGACCTCCGACGCCTCGATGCGCTCACCGAGATGTTCCTGCGCCACGATTTCGATCCGGTCGACGCCGTGGTCCGTGCCCGCCTGCTCTATCACTCGCAGGTCGGCTACTACGTCGTCGGTACCGACGAGCCGACCGAGATCCGGATGGCGTTCCTGCAGCATTATCTCGAAGCGATGACCGGCCGGCGGGCAGAGGAGTCGGAACTGGCAGCGTTCGAGGCGGTCGTGGAAGAGATCGCCTCCCGTCAGGTCGACGAGTCCGGCACCGCCAGAGCCGCCGGATCAGCAGGACGATGCCGGGTTCTTCGATGGACAGGTCCTTCAGTGCGTGCGAGGCGCCGACCTCGGCGACGAGCTTGGCCGCGGTCGTGATGCGCCGGTCGAACTCGATCCACTGGCGGCGACCATCGACGCGGATGACGTGGCCGTCCGCGATCTCGATCGGCGGGGACTCGACCTCGAGCTCGACGACCAGTCGTCGTGTCGTGCCGTAGGTCGTGGTGAAGTCGTCGACGGTGGTGTCGAGCAGGAGTCGGCCGTGGTCGATGACCACCATCCGCTCGCAGAGCTCGGCGACGTCGTCGAGGTCGTGGGTCGTGAGCAGCACGGTCGTGCCGCGGGCGACGTTGAC
>JAHDHM010000058.1:12925-13750 GCA_020631315.1 Acidimicrobiales bacterium | reverse complement strand
CCGAGCCGTGCGCCTCGACGTCACCCGTCGCACTGTCGACGAGCGAGACCAACGCTCCGGTGGGTAGCACCCGAGCGACGACGGCCAGCGCTCCAGGCAATTCGTCGAGCGGGATCAACAGACCGCTGACCAGGAGCAGTACGACGTAGATCGCATTGGCGGCGGCCAGAGCGAGCAGTCCTGGCAGACGCCCCGCAAGGAGCAGACCGAGACCGCTGAAGCCGATGACGCCGAGCACGATCGCCGGAACCAGGAGCTCCGGCGAGAGCGGCCCGGTCCATCCCAGCAGCGCTCCCAAGGTCAGGAGCGCAATCGTCTGCACGACGACCACGGCGGTGACCACGAGGATCTTCGCAGCGATCAACTCGCTCCGCTGCAGGGGAGATGCCCCGAGCCGCTTCAGTGCGCCGTACTGGCGGTCGAAGCCGGTCGAAATCGCGAGGTTGACGAACGCCGTCGAGAACACCGCAAGGGTCACGATGCCTGGGACGAGCACGTCCACACCATCGCGATCTCCGCTCGGCAGCACCTCCACTGTCGAGAAGAAGACCAGCAGGAGGATCGGCAAGCCCGCGACCAGCAGCAGCGATTCGCCATTGCGCACCAACATCCGGGCCTCGAACCGCGCCGTCGCGAGGATCCGCGAGAGGCTCATGACGACCTCCCATCGAGCCGCGCCAACACGTCAGCAAGGCGCCGGCCGGTGTCGATCGTGCCGAGCTCGTGCCCGTTCGCGTCACACCACTGCGCCAAGGCAGCAGTCAGTGCATTCGACGCGGCGCCCGAGACCATCACCCAGTCACCGGCCAGCGTGACCTCTCGATC
>JAHDHM010000058.1:1863-12915 GCA_020631315.1 Acidimicrobiales bacterium | reverse complement strand
GCCACAGGGTCAGGCTGCGGTGAGATGGCGATCCGGACCTGCTGGGGGACCTCGGCGGCGAGTTCGGTCAGCGAGCCGGCCAGTGCGACAGCTCCGTCGTGCAGGACCAGCACCCGGTCGGCCAGCTCTTCGACCACATCGAGCTCGTGCGTCGTCAGGAGCACGCCCGCCCCGTTGGCGGCGCGGTCTCGGATCGTGTCGATGACCGCACGCCGGCCCGACTGGTCGACACCTGCCGTCGGCTCGTCGAGCAGCAGCAGCTGGGGTGCACCGATCAGTGCGACGGCGAGTCCGAGCCGTCGGTGCTCGCCTCCCGACAGCCGGCGATTCGACGACGTCGCAACGCCGTGCAGTCCGCAGAGGTCCAGCAGTTCGTCGACCGTGGGGCCGCGGTCTCGGTGAAGAGATCGGAAGAGGCGCAAGGTCTCGTTGACCCGAGCCCCGGGAGCGAAGCCGCCGTCCTGCAGCACGACGCCGACTCCACCGGAGGCAACCGCCCGTGCTGGTTCCTCCCCGAGGACGCGCACCGCGCCACCGCCGGGCTGCAGGTAACCCTCGATCGTCTCCAGCGTCGAGGTCTTCCCGGCGCCGTTCACTCCGAGCAGCGCGACGATCTCCCCGGGGGCGACTGTCAGGTCGACGCCGCTGACCACCACGTGGTCACCATGGGCCACGACGAGACCGTCACACTCCAGCAGCGGGGAAGGGCCGGCGTCAGACACGGCGATGACGCTACTCGCCGCCTCGCGGGGGTCGAGAAGCCGAAACCGTGCGTACCGGGGCTGTCGGCCTCGTACCATCAACAGCCGTGATCGACCTGACCAAGCTCCGTGATGACGACGCCTACCGCGCTGGTGCGCTGCTCAAGGGCGCCGACTCGTCGTCGATCGATGCCGTGCTCACCGCCGACGCAGAGCGTCGGGCCCAGCTGCAGGCCACCGAGCAGCTCCGAGCCGAGTCCAACGCCGCGTCCAAGGAGATCGGGCGCTCGGCTCCCGAAGACCGCCCTGCCAAGATCGAGGCCGCAGCCGCGGTGAAGGCTCGTCTCGGCGAGGCCGAAGAGGCGCAGAAGCTGCTCGATGACAAGGTCGGCGAGCTCGTCCTGAGGATCCCGAATCCCGCCCACGAGTCCGTGCCGGCGGGCGACGAGGACGAGGGCGAGACCATCCGTGAGGTCGGCGCCCAGAACCCGCCTCCGCCGATGGATCACGCGACCTTCGGCGAGCACATGGGTTGGGTCGACAGCGAACGCGCGGTCCGCAACTCCGGTAGCCGTTTCGCCTACCTCATGGGCGACGCAGTCCGTCTCGAGTTCGCTCTCGTGCAGTGGACCATGGCGAAGCTCGTGTCGACCGGCTTCATCCCGGTGGTGCCCCCGGTCCTCGTTCGCGAAGAGATGATGGTCGATGCCGGCTTCTTCCCGACCGATCGCCATCAGGTGTACGAGATCGATGGCGACGACCTCTTCCTCATCGGCACCGCCGAGGTCGGCCTGGCCGGCCTCCACCGCCAAGAGCAGGTCGATGTCGCCGACCTGCCACTGCGCTACGCCGGCTTCTCGTCCTGCTTCCGCCGCGAGGCCGGCACCTATGGCAAGGACACCCGAGGCATCTTCCGAGTGCATCAGTTCGACAAGGTCGAGATGTTCTCCTACTGCCACCCAGACAAGTCCTGGGACGAGCTCGAGACGCTGCGCGAACTCCAAGAGGAGATCGTCGGCGGTCTCGGTTTGCCGTATCGCCTGGTCAACATCGCCGGCGGGGACCTCGGGTCGGCTGCAGCGAAGAAGTACGACCTCGAGGTGTGGCTCCCGTCCGAGGGTCGCTACCGCGAGATCACCTCCTGCTCGAACTACACGGACTACTCGGCTCGCCGCATGAACACTCGCATGACCGGCGCCGAGAAGGGCCTGTTGCACACGCTGAACGGCACCGCGTGCGCCATCTCGCGGACGCTCGTGTTCATGATGGAGCACTGCCAGACCGCGGACGGCACCTTCGTCGTGCCGGAGGTCCTGCGCCCCTACTGCGGCCTCGAGGTCCTCGAGCCCCGCTGACCTGGGCCCATCCGACTCAGCTCGCGAGTTCGATGCCCAGCCATGCGGCCAGGCAACAACTGACGATCGTGCCGATTCCGTAGACGCTCGCCGCGGCACGACCCTTCGCGTCGGCAAGCCGCTGGTGGTCCGCCAACGCGGCCGAGACCGACGTGAGTGCACCGAGCCCACCGATGACGAAGACGGCTCGGCGCGAGCCGTCCCACGACACGGCCAGGCCGGCAAGGGTCGATCCAGCCACGTTCACCAGCAAGGTGCCGAACCAGGTGGGCAGCACGGTCTGAGCGGCATGGCGGATCCATCCTCCGGCGATGGCCAGCGCGACGAGGCCGAGGAAGGTCACGTCGCCACCGCGAAGCGACGGCCGGCAGCGAATCCGGCGAAGGAAACCGCAGTCAGCATCAGCATCGTCGCGACTGCGACCACCCATCGGGAGTCCGCCAGCGCATCGCCGACTGCGACGGCGGCGCTCGACATCGTGGTCAGCCCGCCGCAGAACCCTGTCCCGACGAGCCGTGCGGTGCGTTCCGTGCTGCGCTCGAAGATCAGTCCCATCACGGCACAGCCACCGGCGTTCACGAGACCGAGTGTCCACAGCTCCGGGAGTGCCGCGTCGATCGCCCAACGCAACAGTGCACCGACGGCGACGCCTGCGGCGATCCACGCGAACGTCCGGGGCTGCATGTCCGATGTCACGAAAATCGCGTGGTCTCCGGGCCGATGGACCGCCACACTGTCCGGGGCCCGCTCGTGGGTGCTGGCCCTCGACGTGGCAAAGGACACCGTAGGTGAACATCGACGACGTGCGGGCGGATCTGCAGGCCGCCGGACTTCCGGACGACATCGCCGAACGCGAACCACTCGACGTGCTCGCAGAGTGGATCTACTACGCCGCAGATCTCGGCTTCAACAATCCCGATGCGATGGTCATCGCGACGGTGGGGGAGGACGGCACGCCGTCGGCCCGCAACGTGCTGATGCGAGGCATCGTCGACGGCTGCATCACCTTCCACACGAACCACACGAGTCAGAAGGGTCGCGACCTGCTGGCTCGCCCCTTCGCCGAATGCGTCTTCTCCTGGCTCGAGCTCGATCGTCAGATCCGCGTTCGCGGCCCTGTTCGTCAGCTCGATGCCGCTCGTTCCGACGCCTACTGGGCGAGCCGCCCGGCCGGAAGCCAGTTGGCCTCCGTCGCATCGGATCAGTCGTCGCCGATTCCCGACCGTGACTGGCTCGTCCGTCGGTACAAGACGCTGACCGCAGCCCATGACGGGCGCCCCGTCGACCGTCCGGACCACTGGGGTGGCTTCATGGTCCAGGCCGAGCGCGTCGAGATCTGGCAGGGCGCCGAGTATCGCCTCCACGATCGCATGGTGTTCGAGCGTGCCGGCGATGGCTGGACCACCCAGCGTCTCGCCCCCTGAGCTGACCTCTGACGTCAGTTTCCGGCGGGCCACTCTCCGGCGGCCTTCGCGAGCGCGTGGATCAACGCTGTCGTGTGCGGCACCGGATGCTGCACGTCCATGCCCCAGAAGATCGGGCTCCGGCCGCGCACACGCGGTGGCAACTCGATCTGGATGCCGCCCCCACGTGTCACGTTCGCAGGGTTGCGCGGATGTTGGCCGCGCAACGGCTTCGGGATGTCGTCCAAGTTCGTGAGGATCTCGTAGTGGGGGAGTGCCGGGATCAGCCGGCAGGCAACGTGCTCCGCCAGTTCTCGGTTACGCCCACCCACGAGCAGTGAACGCCACAGGTCGACGCGTCCGAAGCCGTGGATGGCGATGACGACGTCGACGTGGTCGAGGAACTCGGCGAGCCGTGGGCTCTGCTCGGCGGTGACCCGGTGCGACGGGATGTGCCACTGCTCGGCTTCCGGCTGCAGGACCCCGTAGTACGAGGACCCCGAGAGCTCGGCGGCACCTCGGGCCACCACGTCGGTGACCTCCTCCAGGCGGCCACCGTGGAAGGCCATGAAACCGACCGAACCACGCAGCTCGAGCTCCTCCACCACGTCGGGCTGCTCGAGCAGGCGCGCGAACGGCTGCGGATCCTCGAGCAGAGCGTGATCGCGGAGGTGGAGTCCCACGCCCTCAAGGCTAGGTGGGTGACCCGGTCGAACGAGAGGTCAGACGGCGGTGGTCTCGTCCGTCGGCGCGGGGTGTTGCCGGGGACGCATCAGCACCGCACCAACCGATGCGGCGACCACCGCGCCGAGCAGCAGGCCGACCCGGGTGCCACCGGCGTCGCGGATCCGGTTGCGGATGCCGTCGCTGAATCGTTCGACCAACAACACCGGCTCGCGCCAGGCCGAACCGCTCTGCACGTCGGCCAGGTCGATGGCCCAGAAGTAGACGATGTAGGCGCCGGCGATCACCAGGAGGACTCCCGCTGCACGGTCGACGTGCTGCATCGCCTTGCGCAGCGTGTGCAGCAACGACTGGCGTGCCATAGCGAGTGAGACGGTCAGTGCCATCAGCACCGTCGTCATGCCGAGCGCATAGGCCACGAACACCGTGGTACCTGCCCCGGCCCCGTCGACCAGACCGAACAGCGCGAAGAACGTCGGGAACGCGCACGACAGGCTGGCGATCGCGTAGCTGATCCCGAACAGGAACAGCGATCGCAGGTCCCGGCCGCCACCGCCCTTCTGGAGCTTGGGCAGGGCCACGGTCATCTGGAAGCCGCGCAGCATGGCGATGCCCAAGAAGAACATGGCGATGCCGATCACCAACCCGAACCACGGCAGCTGATCCTCGAGAGCGGTCAGCCCCAGGGTGAACAGTGCGCCCATGACGCCGAAGACGACGAAGAAGCCGAGCGAGACGACCGCACCGGTGGCGAGCGCCCTCGCGAGCGACCCACGCGGGTCCGAGCCGTCGTCGTTGCGGCTCTCGATGCCGAGGAAGTACGAGAGGTAGGCCGGCAACATGGCGAACCCGCAGGGGTTCACCACGGCGATGAGGCCGGCGGTGAAGGCGAAGGCGATCGGCGCGTCGAACATCAGGAGACCCCGAAGAACTCTTCCACGCGGTTGCGGAACTCTTCCTCGGTGAGTTCGCCGACCCAGCTGTCGACGACGTTCCCGTCGCCGTCGACGAAGACGTTGGTGGGCATCCCGAAGCCGTCGAACCGCTCGAGGAGCACGGCTTGCTCGTCGAGGGCGGTCGGGAAGGTGGCGCCGGTCTCTTCGACGAACTGTCGGGCGGCGTCGATGCCGTCTGATGGATCGAGGCCGATCACGACCACTCGGCCATCCCACTCACGATGCAGCGCGTCGAGCACGGGCATCTCGGCCCGGCAGGGTCCACACCACGAGGCGAAGAAGTTCACGATGACGGGCGTGCCCTCGAACTGGGCGAAGTCGAGACGTTCACCGTCGAGTGTCGTGAGTTCGATGTCGTGGAAGGCGTCGCCCCCGGCCACTCCCGGGGTGTCCTCCTCGCCGCCGAGGGTGAAGGCGGCGACCACGGCGGCCATGGCCATCACGAGGAGCGCGATGCCGATCCGGCGTCGGCGAGCATCGCTCGAACCGTGACCCGCCGACCCGTCGGCATCAGTGACCTCGGCGTCGACGGGTGGTTCGGCAGCAGGCATCTCGTCGATGGACATGTGGAGGCAACCCGTTCGGCCGTCGCGGCGATTCCGAACAAGTCTGCCCGCGACGGAGGCGCCGCGACACCCCGCCGACGTCACTCACCCGTCTCGGGTGAGCTCGTGCATGTGGGGATGTCGCGGCGCCTGGCGTCAGGCGGTCGCGATCAGGTGCGGAGGAATGGGCACCTCGTCGACGACCAGCTCGGGGCGCGGGTGCTTGGGCGGACGGCCCCGGCCCCGCTTGTTGGCGAGCACCCGACCGTTCATGATCAGCTGCCCGCCCCACACGCCCCACGGCTCCTCGTTGCGAAGGGCCAGGTCGAGGCATTCGGCCTTGACCGGGCACTTGGCGCAGATGGCCTTGGCACGTGCGATGTCGTGGAGGTCCTCGGAGAAGAACAGGTTGGTCATGGTCGCGGCGCCGTCGACGCAGCGGCCGTCAGCCCGCCAGCTGAGGTCCTCGGTCTCTTCGAGCAGTAGTTCGATGGTTCGCATGGTCGGCTCTCCCCTTCGGAGCCACCGGGGAGGTGTCCCCGGCTCTGTGGATTGAGAAGTCGTTGGTGGTCAGATGTCTGGACGGTTCATGGCGCCTCCGGAAACGAGAAAGGCCGCCGGGTGGAGTACCCGGCGGCCTGAGAGCGAAGTGCGATGTGCGTCTGTGCGCTACATCGGCCCTCGAGGCCGCGGGGTCGGGATGTACATGCCGGCGTCGTGTCCCATGTGTGCGTACGCCGGCTTGACATTGCGGGTGACGGTCCAGCCCTTGGTGCACACGGCGGCGACGAAACCGGTCGTGGCGCTGGTGAAGGCGGCTGCCGCGACGGCGGCTTCCGAGACACGGCGCGCGAGGACGTCGGCGGTGGCGAGCTGGAACTGCTGCACTGCGCTGATCATCGGGGCACCTGCCTCGTGAGTGGGTGGACGGGGACGGACGTGATGGTCCGGCACATGACGTGCTGCGGAACAGAGTCCACGGTTCTTCCGATCGCGTCAACCGATTTAACGTGTCGAGGTCATGACGTCTTCGACACGAGCTGACGGAGCGACCGAACTGTTGGACCTGCCGTCCTCCGGTCGGCGGTTCTCGACGACGCGCAAGGTCCGCCTCGGCGACACCACGCCCAAGGGACGTCTGCGGCTGGACGCGGTGGCCCGATTCCTCCAGGACATCGCCAATGACGACGCCCGCGACGCGGCGCTGCCGGATGCCATGTGGTGGATCCTGCGCCGCACGAAGATGCAGGTGATCGAACCCTGCGCCTTCGACGACGAGCTCACGATCACGACGTGGTGCTCGGGTTCCGGTGGCCGTTGGGCCGAGCGTCGGACCCGTCTGGAGTCACCCCGTGGAGGGTTGATCGAGACGGTCTCGGTGTGGGTTTCGATCGACAGCGACACCGGTGCGCCGAAGCGGCTCGACCCGATGTTCCACGAGGTCTGGGGTTCCGCGGCCGCGGGGCGCACGGTCCGGGCGCGGCTGCTGCACGGTGACCCGTCCGGCGAGGTGATCGAGCGTCCGTGGACGGTGCGCTCCGCCGACCTGGACCTGATGGGCCACGTCAACAACGCGGTCTACTGGGCCGCGGTCGAGGAGTCGATGGCCCGGCACCGCACCGGTGGCCGGGTGACGGCCGAGGTGGAGTTCCGTGACGGCGTCGACGCGCACACCGCACCTTCGCTGGTCGAACGCGAACGCTCCGACGGGGTCGACGGGTGGTTCGTGCTCGACGGGGGAGCGGCGGCGTCCTACTCCTGGACCCCAGTGGAGGGGGCCGCTGCGGAGGGGGCCGCTGCGGAGGGGGCCGCCGTCGAGGGGAACACCGCAGAACGGTAGAAGCGCAGCTCGTCGATCGACTCGCGGATGTCGTCGAGCGCCCGATGGCTGGTCTTCTTGTTCGGCACCTGCTTGAGCACCTCGGGGTGCCAGCGTCGAACGAGTTCCTTGATCGTGGACACGTCGACGCACCGGTAGTGCAGATGGTGCTCGATCTCCGGAAGGTACCGATCGAGGAACCGACGGTCGGTGCCGATCGAGTTGCCACACAGCGGCACGGTGCCCGGCTGCGGCACGTGCTCCTTGATGAACGCCAGCGTCTGGGCACCGGCCTCCTCGAGCGTCAGCTCCGAAGCCCGGATCTGCTCGAGAAGCCCACTGCGAGTGTGCATGTTGGTGACGAAGTCGTCCATCTCGGCGAGTGCCGACTCCGGCTGGTGGACGACGAGATCGGGCCCCGCGGCGATGATCTCCAGCTCGTCGTCGGTGATGATCGTCGCGATCTCCACGATCGTGTGACGATCGGGTTCGAGCCCGGTCATCTCGAGGTCCATCCAGACGAGCATCCGACGATCGTAGGGTGTCGCCGTGGTGCAGATCCCCCTTCTCCGACTCGACCCCGATCTCGAGCCGCCGTCGTACGCGACTGCCGGCGACGCGGGTGCCGACCTGCGATCGACGATCGACGTGACGATCCCGCCGGCCGGTGGCCGGGCGATGGTGCCCACCGGAGTCGCCATCGCGCTCCCCGAGGGACACGTCGGACTCGTCCATCCGCGGTCCGGGCTCGCTGCCAAGCACGGTGTGACGACCCTGAACGCGCCGGGCACGATCGACGCCGGCTATCGCGGGCAGATCCACGTGATCCTGCTGAACACGGATCCGACGGAGCCCTTCGAGGTCCGCCGTGGCGATCGTGTCGCCCAGCTCGTCGTCCAGGAGTTCGTGACCGCCGAGTGGGAGTTCGTCGAGTCGCTCGACGAGACCGAGCGCGGCGCCGGTGGGTTCGGCCACAGCGGTCGCTGACGTGCGTCGACGTCTGCACAACGACGACTGGGGCTACGAGACGAACTGCTTCGTCTGTGAACAGCGCAACGACGCCGGCCTGCGGATCCCGTTCTTCCACGACACCGAGGCAGACGTCGTCGAAGCGGTGTTCGAACTCGGTGATGCACATTCGGGCGCGCCGACGCTGGTCCACGGGGGCCTCCAGCTGGCGATCCTCGACGAAGCCATGGCGTGGGCGGCGATCGCCGTCGCGGGCAAGTGGGCGCTGACGTCGAGCAGTTCGGCCCGGTTCCTCGGACCGGTGCAGGTCGATGTCGAACATCGAGTGGTCGCCGAGGTCGTCGGTTCGGACGACGACGAGATCTCGACGGTGGCTCGGATCTTGGATGCGGACGGACGCGAGCTCACCACCGCGTCGGCGTCGTTCGTGCCGATCGCCGAGGCGGTCGCGATCCGTCTCGTCGACGAGGTCCACGACGAGCATCGGGGATTCCTCTCCGGCGAGTGACCGTCGAGGGTTCACTGTCCCAGCCCCTCGGTACCAATGAACCCATGGACGAGACACGGGAACTCCCCACCATCGGTACGGCTGCTGAGGACGTGCGGGGCATGCGAAGCGGCGATGAGCCGGCGTTGGTCGTCGCGCTGCCGCTGTTCGACGTCGAGTCCGTCGCCGGTCCTGCCGAGGACGCGATTGCCCCGATCCTGCGACCGGCAGTCGGTACCGTTCGTCGTGTGCATCATCCGAGCCTCGGCCGAGCAAAGGCCCCTGACGCCGTGAAGGCGAGGATCCGAGAGCTCGGCGACGAGCTGCGTGAGCACCTGGTCGACGAAGAGGTCCACGATCTGCGCCGCCGCGCCGCCGAACGAAGCCGTCGTCGTCTGACCGGCATCGACGCAGAGCTGCGTGCCGAGGAGCGTCACCGCCGGTCGGTGCTCTCCCTCGTCCGCTGAGTTCTGGTCGTGCCCCCGGTGGGGCTCGAACCCACGATCGTCGGATTAAAAGTCCGCTGCCTTACCAACTTGGCCACAGGGGCGACCCGAGCACGCTAACGCAACGCTCGTCGACGGCGGCCGAGGGAATAGGATCTCCCGCCGTGTCATCCGCTGATGCCCCACCAGATCTCGAACTGCTGCACGACGTCGAACTCCAGATGGTTCGTGTGAGCACTGCCATCGACGAGTTGTCGCGCGACGACGTCGACCCTCAGGCCGTCGTGTCGTGGATTCCCGACCAGGCCCCGGCGTCGGCGCCCGAGGACGCCGTCGACAGTGGTGCGTCACTCGACGTCGGTGATCGTCACCTCTGACGCCAGCTCGATCGAGTCGCCGAGGCGCCAGGCGTCCCCGTCGTGGTGGAGCCACGAGGCGCCGAGGTTCGGCACCGCGTGGTCGGCGCCACTCAGGTGACGCTGCACGGCTCGGATGACGCCACCATGGCTCACCACCACCAGGCGTGAGCCGAGTTCCCTCAGCTCGTCGAGCGCAGGGAGCACCCGTCCGACGATGTCGTCGTCGGATTCGTAGCCCTCAGGGCGACGCCCGGTGGCCAGGTGGTCCGGCCAACGCTCCTCGATCTCGGCACGTGTGTGTCCCTCCCACGGGCCGGCCGCACGCTCGCGTAGCGCCGGGAGTCGCATGACGACCTCGAGACCCTGCGCTGCGGCGATCGCAGCTGCCGTCGACGCAGCACGGGCCAGGTCGGATGCAGCGACCGCGTCGAACGGTCCTTCGAGTGTCGCGCCTGCCGCGGCCGCCTGCCGTTCACCGAGTGCGGACAGGGGTGGGTCGGCTTGGCCCTGCCATCGCCCGTCGGCATTCCAAGTGGACTGACCGTGGCGCACGAGGAGGAGATCGACCATCGCCGCCGAACGATAGCGGGACGCCGTCGCAGGTCCGTCGGGCGTTACCCTCGCGAACTCGACGGCCGTTCCGGGAGCTGAGCATGCCGACGCTGAGATTCTTCGCACAGGCCCGAGATGCCGCCGGCGTGTCGTCGGCCGTGCACGCGGGTGAGACGGTCGGCGAGGTGCTGGATGCGGCCGTGTCGGCGTACGGCCCGGGGTTCGCCGAGGTGCTCGACGCGTCCAAGGTCTGGCGCAACGGCGAGCCGACAGTTCGCGACGAGGCGACGGCCGACGGCGACGAGATCGCCGTGCTGCCACCCGTCTCCGGCGGGTGACCACGACCTCCCGGCGTCGCTCGTCGTCCGCGGGCCGGATCCTGTGGACGCCGACGGCGACGCCGTTGCAGATTCCAGCTGGTGCTGCGTGGATCTCGGCGTTGGTGCTCACGATGTGGCTCGGCACCTGGCCGCTCGCCTTCGTGGTCGCTGTGGCCGCAGCATGGGCTGCCTTCGATCTCGGGAGTCGGTGGACCGACGAGGTCGATGGTGCCGACGCTCCGCTCGCGGCGCTGATCGCGGGGTTGGCCCCGATCGCGGCAGCGCTGCACACCGCGGCGCTCGGCGCCCTGATCCTCGCCGGTGTCGCCGTGACGCTGCTCGGTGCGAGCGTCCAGCGCCGGGCCGACTCCTTGATGCCGCAGGTGGGTGCCACGATGCAGTCGTGGCTGCCGGTCGCGCTGGCGACCTCGTCGGTGGTACTGGCCTACCGGTACG
>JAHDHM010000058.1:0-1853 GCA_020631315.1 Acidimicrobiales bacterium | reverse complement strand
GTGGTTGAGCGCACTCGCCGCAATTCACGACGCCGGCCACTACCTCGTCGGTGCTGATGCCCCCCAACCGTGGGAGGGACCCATCGCTGCGGCGTTCGGCGTCGCGGTCATGTCGTTCGCGCTGGTGACGATCGGTGTGCCCCCACTCGATCTCGCTGCGGGTCTGCGTTTCGGAGCAGTGGCGATGGTGATCCTGCCTGCCGGTCTCGTCGTTGCGTCGCTCCTGCTGCCCGACGGTCGACTGGCCGCCCCCGGGCTGCGGCGAATCGACAGCTGGTTGGTGTTCGCCCCGCTCTGGGCGTGGGCCATGGGGCGCGAGGTCGCCGCAGCCGTCACCTGACGGCGATCGCCTGACGATCGTCGCTCCGCACCGACCACGCTGCCGTTCGCGCTCAAGTCGTGACTGCCGTCACCCGATGAGGACTGGGAACCATCCCACTCCGAGAGGGTGTCCCCATGTCGCATCCGGATCTGGAACGTGCACTCGCACTGAACGTCCGTGACGTCGAAGAGCTCTCCATGGACGAGCTCCGAGAGCATCGAGTCCTCGTCGATCGCGTCGAGGAACAGATGTCGTATCTGCGCCGGGTCGCCCAGAGCCGCACCGACATGGTTCGGTCGGAGCTGACCGAGCGGGCATCGGGTCGTTCGCGCAGCGACCTGTCCGACATCATCCGGCGGTTGCCGTCGGTGCTGGCAGAAGGTGGTGGCACCTCCGGTGCCGCCGGTGTGGTGGCCCCGGACGTGGACGTCGATCCGCTCTACGCCGCCGATCTCGATGCGGTGATCGCCCCGGTCCGACTCCTCGACGTCGGGAGCTTCACCCGCACCGAGCTTCGTGAGCTCGCCGTTCGGCTCGAAGCGATCGAAGCTCGGATCTCGGTGCAGCGCCGTCTCGTGCAGGAGCGTGCCGACGCCGTCGACGAAGAGATCGCTCGCCGCGACGATCTCGCGCTCCATTCTTGATGCGCCGTACTTCTTGCGCTGTCGGTGTCCCACAGCCGGGTCCGCTCCCGACGGCGCCGAACCCCGATGGACCGATCCCCGAGGTCCCCGAGCACGCCCGGTCCTGACCGACGCGCCGCGGCGGACGCCGACCGCTGATCGGTGCGGACGTGTCCAATTCCACGCGGTGAATTCCCACTGATTTGGTCGGGAATAACTGGGAAGCGACTATCGTTTCTCAACCGTGCGTTCCGTCGCGATCATCTCGCTCCACACCTCACCGTTGGTCCAGCCCGGATCCGGCGATGGCGGCGGCATGAACGTGTACGTGCGTGAGCTCGCAACGGCCTTGGCGCATCAGGGTGTCCGGTGCGACGTGTACACCCGTCGGATGGACGATGCCGTCGACGACGATGTCGTGGTCGAGCCGGGCTTCCGTGTCCGCCACGTGCGAGCCGGCGCCTACGACCTCCCGAAGGAAGCGCTGCCGTCGGTCCTCGACGAGTTCACGGCACGAGTCGCCGAGGAGCTGGCGCTCGATCCGGTCGACGGCATCCATGCGAACTACTGGCTGTCCGCCGTCGTCGGACATCGCCTCAAGCACGAACTCGGAATTCCGCTGGCGGTCACCTTCCACACCCTCGGCGCCGTCAAGACCGCCAACGGCGACCCCGAGCCGCGTCATCGCATCGAAGCAGAGCAGCAGATCATCGGCTGCGCCGATGTCGTGTTCGCCTCGTGTGACGTCGAGGCGGAGCAGTTGGTGGCCCACTACGACGCCGACCCAGCCCGCATCGCCACGCTGGCTCCGGGCGTCGACCTGGCGCTGTTCTCGCCAGGCCAGCGATGGGCTGCCCGTGAAGCTCTCGGATTGGCACACGATGACGGTCCCTTCGCCGTCTTCATCG
>JAHDHM010000057.1 GCA_020631315.1 Acidimicrobiales bacterium | reverse complement strand
AGGAAGCACCCAAGGGTCGGCCGATGACGAGCGGCGCATCACTGCTCGAGTTCGACGTGGTCCTCCGCTCCGCCGGCCGCGAGTAGGGCGCGCAGAACGCCTCAACAGCGAGGTGAGGGCCACGAAGTGGCGCGAGCCCGCTGCGACAATTCAGCCGTTGCCGTCGAAGCATTCGAGGTCGGGGTCGAGGCGGAAGTAGCTGCCGGCCTCGTGGGCGAACCAGTTGGCCGTGGTGGTGAGACCGGTCGTGTCGTCGAGGCAGCCGGCGTGCATCGACCACTCGTTCGCACGGGTGTCGGTCTGCCAGAACAACGACGAGCCACACAGGTTGCAGAACACGTACGCGGTCGACGGGTCGTCCTCTGGTCGGTACCACGTCAGCGAGCCTCGACGGTCGTCCACGGTCACGTCCTCCACCTGTGCCCGCGCTGCAGCGACGTGGTGTCCCGACGTCCGCCGGCAGCGTTCGCAGTGGCAGTTCAGGACGTCGGCGAGCGGCCCGTCGATCCGGTAGCGGACCGCGCCGCACAAACAGCCGCCGGTGCGTGGATTCTGTGCCGATTCCGTCTCTGCGGTCATGAGGCGAGACGGTAGCGTCGGACGGATGCCCGACACGCCGCTTCCTGAGATGACGACGCCGCTTCGCCACGGCCTCGCCTTCGTCTCGATCCCCGGACCGACCGTCGTCCCCGAGCGAGTCCGTTCGGCGATGGCTCGTCCCATGCCGAACATCTACGCGGGCGAGATGGTCGACGTCAGCAACGAGGTGCTCGCCGCACTCCCGGCGTTGGCCCGCACCGAACACCACGTGTTCGCGACCCACGGCAACGGCCACGCCGCCTGGCAGATGGCGATCTGCAACACACTGTCTGCGGGCGACAAGGTGCTCGTCCTCGAGTCCGGCCGCTTCGCGGTGATCTGGGGGATGCAGGCCGAGCGTTCCGGTGTCGAGGTCGAGGTCCTCGAGCAGACCGACGGACTCGCGCTCGACCCCGCAGCGGTGGAGGCGCGGCTGCGCGCCGACGTCGATCACGAGATCAAGGCCGTCCTGACCGTGCAGATCGACACGGCCTCGTCGGTGCACAACGACATCCCGGCGCTCCGAGCGGCGATGGACGCGGCAGGGCACCCGGCCCTGCTCATGGTCGACTGCATCGCGTCGCTGGGTTGTGTCCCGTACGAGATGGACGCGTGGGGCATCGACATCACGGTCGCCGCCACCCAGAAGGGTCTGATGGTCCCGCCGGGCATGTCCTTCGTGTGGGCGAGCCCGAAGGCGATCGCCGCCTACGAGACGGCCGGGTTGAAGGTCGGCTACTTCGACTGGGAACCACGCATGGATCCCGATGGGCCGATCTACACCCGCTACGCCGGCACACCGCCGATCTCACATCTGTACGGCCTCAAGGAGAGCCTCGCTCTCATCGAGGAGGAGGGCGGCCTCGAAGCCGTCTGGCATCGTCACGCAGTCCACGCAGGTGCGGTGCACGCTGCTGTGAGCGCATGGTCCGAAGGTGGCGAGATCGACTTCTTCGTACCCGAGCCGAGCCAGCGTGCCCACTCGGTCACGACCGTCGCCACGGGATCGCTCGACGCCGCCCGGCTGCGCGACATCTGCGAGGAGCAGCTCCGCCTCACGCTCGGCATCGGCATCTCGCACATCGCGGACCGCTCGTTCCGCATCGGCCACATGGGCCACGTGAACCCGCCGATGCTGCTCGGCACCCTCGGCGGCATCGAAGTGGCACTGGGCGCCATGGGCCACGACTGCCCGTCCGGTGTCGCAGCTGCGGCCGGCTTCCTGTCCGCCAACCTCGGCAGCTGACGTCCACACGTCGGCGCAGCGTCAGGTCCGCATCTGGTCCCGGAAGCGGCTGGCGGCGACACCGACCGGGCGGTCGGTCGGCCACACCATCCTGAGTTCGCGGCGCAGATCGAGGCCGTCGACCTCGACGACCACCAGCGCTCCCGACGCGACGTCACCGGCGACCGTGAGTTCGCTCAGGACACCGGGCGCCACACCCGTGACGACCGCGGCTTTGACCGCCGAGGTCGAGCCCAGCTCCAGTGCCGCGACCGGGAGGCGGCCGGTCGCCGCGTCGAGCGCATGGTCGAACCGGTCACGCGTGCCCGAGCCGCTCTCACGCAGTACCAGGGGAGTCGAGGGCACCTCGGTGACGCTCACCTCACGACCGGCCCACGGGTGGTCAGGCGTGACCACCAGCACCAGCCGGTCGGAGCCGACGAGCTCGACGCCCAGGTCGACGATCTCCTCGTCGCTCTCGACGAATCCGAGGTCGACCTCGCCATGTCGGATGGCGCTCACGACCGCGGACGAGTTGGCCACCAGCAACTCGGCCCGGTGACCTGGGTGCGAGCGCTGGAAGCGGGCGAGCCAGGTCGGGAGCAGGTACTCGGCGATCGTGTACGACGCCATGACCCGCGTCCGCTGTTCAGCGTCGGCACGCAGCGACTCGATGGACACGGCGAGACGTCGTGCCCCGTCGAGCACCGGTGCGGCCCAGTCGGCGATGAGCCGACCTTCGTGCGTCGGCTCGCTCCCCGTCGGGCCCCGCTCGAGCAGCACCACGCCGAGCTGACGTTCGAGGTTCGACAGGCGCGCTGACGCCGACGGCTGGCTGATGCCCATGCGCCGTGCCGCGCGGCCGACGCTGCCGGACTCGACGACCGCCAGGAACAGCTCGAGGCCACCCAGATCGTCCACGCGAACGGGGAGTTGTTGGTTCGATCCCGCAACGTCGCTCATGTGTCCCAGCTCCTGGTCCGCGGGCCCATCGGCCGAGTCTATGGGCGGCCATAGGGCGTCCCTATGACCCCAGTCGACCACTGGGGGTGGTCGCTTGAGCGCTCCACGATCAAGCTGAGGTCATGCTCTCGCAACGACCCTCGGCGGCGTCCCCGACACCGACTCGCCCCGCCGCGCCGCCGGCCACCTGGCCGGGATTGACGATCGCTGCGCTCGCCGGTGTCGCGCTGTACGTCACCGGTCGTGTCGTCGACGGAGTTCCCGTGTTGCTCCTGGCCGTCGTGACCGGTGCGGTTGCGGGTGCCGCGGTGGATCGGTGGTCGCCCACCGCCTCGCATCGAATGACTCCTGGCTGGACCCTGGCCTCCAAGCGAGTGATGCGGATCGGCGTGGTGCTGCTCGGGCTTCGTCTCGGCCTCGGCGACCTGGCCGACCTCGGTCTCGCTGCACTCGGCGTCGTCGCTGTGACGGTCGCAGCGACGTTCTTCGGCACCCAGTGGCTCGGGCGCAGGCTCGGAGTCGAACGAGAGACCTCCCTGCTCGTGGCGACCGGCTACTCCATCTGCGGCGTCAGCGCGATCGCCGCCATGGCCCCGAACACCAAGGCCCGAGCCGATCAGATCGCCGTCGCCGTCGCCCTCGTCACGGTCTTCGGCACCGCATCGATGTTCGCGCTGCCCGTCCTGGCGACCGCGCTCGGCCTCGACCACGGCCAGGCCGGATCGTGGATCGGCGCAGCGACGCACGACGTCGCCCAGGTCGTCGCCGCAGCGGCATCCCTCGACGACGACGCCGTGGGCACTGCGGTCGTGGTCAAGCTGGCCAGGGTCGTGCTCCTCGCACCCCTCGTCGCCGGCGTCGCCTGGTGGAGCCGTTCACGCAGCGACGGCGAGCAGGTCGCCGAGGGCGCTCGCCCGGCACCGATTCCGCTGTTCGTCGCCGGTTTCCTCGCGATGATGGTGCTGCGCACGGCAGGGCTGGTGCCCACCTGGCTCGTCGACGCCGCCAAGATCGCGGAAGGGCTCGCCTTCACGATCGCCATGTTCGGCATCGGCACGACGGTGCGCTGGTCGACGATCCGTCGACCGGGCCCGACACCGCTGCTGCTCGGTCTCGCTGCCTGGATGCTCGTCGCCGGCGTCGCACTGCTCGGCGTGCTCGCGGTCTGAGGCAGCTGCTCGGCCGGCACACACCGGCCGAGCGTCGACTCAGGCCATCGTGCCGACGTTGTTGAGCTCGGCGAACGACTGCTCGAGACGGGCCACGAAGCTCTCCTCGGCGGCGCGAAGCCAGACCCGCGGGTCGTAGTGCTTCTTGTTCGGCGCATCGGGACCGTCGGGGTTGCCCAGCTGACCCTGCAGGTAGTCATGGCGCTCGACGTCGTAAGCACGGATGCCGTCCCAGAACGCCCACTGGAGGTCTGTGTCGATGTTCATCTTCACGACGCCGTAGCTGATGGCCTCGGCGATCTCCTCGGCCGTCGAACCCGAGCCGCCGTGGAAGACGAAGTTGACCGGGTTGGGTCCGGTGTCGAACATCTCTGCGATGTGGGCCTGCGCGTCACGCAGGATCGTCGGGGTGAGCTTGACGTTGCCCGGCTTGTAGACGCCGTGCACGTTGCCGAACGCAGCGGCGATCGTGAAGTTCGGGCTGACCGCGCTGAGGCGCTCGTAGGCGTACGCCACTTCCTCGGGCTTGGAGTAGAGGTCGGCCGGATCGGCATCGGAGTTGTCGACGCCGTCCTCTTCACCGCCGGTGATGCCGAGCTCGATCTCGAGCGTCATGCCCATCGGCTCCATGCGCTGCAGGTACTCGACGCAGATGTCGAGGTTCTCCTCGATCGGTTCCTCCGACAGGTCGAGCATGTGCGAGGAGAACAGCGGCTCGCCCGTGGCCTCGAAATGGGCCTCACTCTCGTCCAGCAGCCCGGCGATCCAGGGGAGCTTCCCCTTGGGGCAGTGGTCCGTGTGCAGGATCACCCGAGCGCCGTAGGCCTCGGCGAGCGTGCGCACGTGACGGGCACCGGCGACCGAACCCAGGATCGACGCGCGATCGCCCGAGACCGGAAGGGCCTTGCCACCGACGAACGCCGAACCCGACGTGGAGAACTGGATGATCACCGGGCTGTTCAGCTTCGCCGCGGTCTCCATGACGGCGTTCATGGAGTTGCTGCCGACGCAGTTCGCCGCCGGGAGCGCATAGCCGTTGGCCTTCGCATGGGCGAACAGGTCGGAGACGGACTGACCGGTCAGCACGCCGGCGGGGAACTCTTGGGTGATCGACATCCGAGCGAGTGTAGAACCGGCGTGCCCGTCGCTCGTCGACCTGATCTGACACTGCGTGGACCAGCTGATCCGGCACTGCGTCGATGTGCCAGTCTCGGGTCCCGACGATCCCCAAGGAGCAAGATGAACGACGACGCCGTGGCCAAGCTGGATCCGAGGATCCGGGCGGCGCTGAAGTACTTCCCGAACACCGGCCCCGAGCGGCCGCGTTCGCGTGACGAGATGGTCGCCGCTGCCGCCAGTGAGGCTGCACGGAAAGCCACCGAGCGTACGAAGGCGTTCCTCGAGCACATGTGTGGCGAGGAGCTCGTCACCTCAGAGGGTCTGACCGTCAGCCACCACGACCTGGAGTCAGCACCGGACGGCAACACCATCAACGTCATCGTCACCCGGCCCGAGAGCGACGACGTGGTCCCCGCCGTCGTCTACCTCCACGGCGGCGGGATGGCGTCAATGAGCTGCCACTACGCCAACTACCGGGCGTTCGCCCGCATGGTCGCCCATCACGGCGTCGCCGTGGTGTCGGTCGACTTCCGGAACTCGGTCGCAGCATCTTCGATCCCCGACGTCGCACCGTTCCCCGCCGGCCTGAACGACTGCGTCAGCGGCTTCCGTTGGACCCTCGCCAACGCGACACAGCTCGGCGTCGACCCCGGCCGGGTCGTGATCGCCGGAGAATCCGGTGGCGGCAACCTGACCCTCGCGTCCGGACTACGCCTCCTCGCCGACGGCGACATCGACACCCTGCACGGCCTGTACGCGCTCGCCCCGTACATCGCAGGGGAATGGCCTCAGGACCGCTACCCGTCGACGGTCGAGAACGACGGCATCATGATCTCGCCCCGCAGCCACTCGGGACAGGTCAGCTACGGGCAGGACGCCTGGGACCGTCAGGACATCCAGGCATGGCCCGGGCTCGCGACGTCAGCCGAACTGGTCGGCCTGCCGAAGACCACCGTCGTCGTCAACGAGTGCGACCCACTGCGCGACGAAGGCATCGACTTCTACCGCAAGCTCCTCGACGCACAGGTCCCCGCCCGCTGCCGTCAGGTGATGGGCACCATGCACGCCACGGAGATCGTGCCGTTCCTGTGCCCCGAGATCAGCCGAGACGCCGCAAGAGACCTCGCCGCGTTCGCCACCGAGTGACCCTCAGCCGTCGGACTCCTCATCCCGAGCCAACGTCTGCACGAGGCCGGGGAGTGCGCTGCATCCTCAGCCGTCGGACTCCTCATCCCGAGCCAACGTCTGCACCAACCCCGGCAACGCGCTGCATTCTCAGCCGTCGGACTCCTCATCCCGAGCCAACGTCTGCACCAACCCCGGCAACGCGCCCTCGGCCAGCATGCGTTCGATGAAGGTCAGCTCGTAGGCCTCGTCCGGGGTCGAGCGGACCAGCTCGTCCAGCGTGACCGCGTCGTCGCCGACGAGGATGCGCCAACGCCGCTCACGCACGCCGTCGAGGATGATGGTCGCCGCCTGCGCCGACGTCGTCGGCGCGCTGTTGCGGAACGCGTTCTCGACCTCTCGCACTCCGGCGTCGACCTCGCCACCGTGGACCTTCACCGAGTTCATCGCGATGCTCGTGCCGATGTGGCCTGGCATCACGACGGACGCCCCGACGTGGGGCGCGTTGGCGCGCAGGTCGGTGATCAGCGCCTCGGTGAAGCCCTTCACCGCGAACTTGGCTGCCGAATAGGCGGTGTGAGGACGACCGGGGCCGATCGACGCCCAGAACCCGTTGACCGAGCTGGTGTTCACGATGTGCCCGTACGGCGCGGCGACGAGCATCGGCATGAACGCCCTCGCGCAGTTGTAGACACCGCCCCAGCAGATGTCGAAGGTCCGTTCCCAGCCCTGCGGGTCGTCGGTCACGAAGCTGCCACCACCGCCGATGCCGGCGTTGTTGAACACGAGGTGGACGTGATCGGTGCCGAGGTCGGCCGCCACCGCGTCTCGCCAGGCATCGACCGCTGACCGGTCACTGACGTCACAGGTGTGGGTGACGATCCGAACGTCGGGGTTCGCAGCCGCGGCGAGCGAGGCCGTCTCGGCCAGCGTGTCCTCGTGGATGTCCCCGAGCGCGAGGTCGGCCCCGGCAGCGGCGAGCTGCACGGCGAGGTCCCGCCCCATGCCCGTCCCGGCACCCGTCACGACCGCGATCGCGCCGGCGAACTCGAACGGCGAAGAGGGATCGAAGGCAGAAGTCGTGCTCATGTGGGCAGTCAACCACGAAGAGCGATTGGTAGCGTCATTGAGGTGAACGCACCGATGTCACAACGCCAGCGCCACCTCGAACGACTCGACGGCGGCAACTTCGACGTCCTCATCGTGGGTGGCGGCATCAACGGCGCCGTCTCCGCCGCCGTCCTGGCCGGCCGAGGCGCCCGGGTGGCCGTGATCGACCGAGGTGACTTCGGTGGCTTCACCAGCCAGGAGTCGTCGAACCTCGTCTGGGGCGGCTTCAAGTACCTCGAGAACTACGAACTGTTCCTCGTCCGCAAGCTCTGCAAGTCGCGGAACCGTCTCATCAACGCGTATCCCGACAACATCAAGGAGATCGGGTTCTACGCTGCACTCGACGAAGGCGGGCCGTACGCACCCTGGTTCGCCACGCTCGGCGCCACCGCCTACTGGGGCATCGGCAACTTCAGCACGCCGCGCCCGCGCTACCTCAGCAAAGACCGCATCGAGCACGAAGAACCGATCATCAACACCGACAAGGTCGCTGGTGGCATCGAGTACTTCGACGCCTACCTGAAGGACAACGACAGCCGCTTCGTGTTCTCGTTCGTGCGTCAGGCCATGGACGTGGGCGCCACCGCAGCCAACTACGTCGAGCTGACGCAAGCCCGCCGCGACGGCGACCGCTGGCACGCCACTCTCGTCGACCACGACGATCCTGGCGGCCGCACCCTCACGTGCACTGCGAGCATCGTGATCAACGCCGCCGGTCCCTTCGTCGACGGCCTCAACACGTCGTGGGGCACCACGACCGACCACCGCATCGTGTACTCGAAGGGCATCCACCTCGTGGTCCCTCGACTCACCGACAGCGAACGCGTGCTCGCCTTCTACGACGACACCGAGCGCCTCTTCTACGTGATCCCGATGGGTCGCCGCAGCGTCATCGGCACCACCGACACCCGCACCGAGAACCCGCACGAACCGGTCACCGACGAGGATCGTGACTTCCTCCTCGAACAGATCAACGCTCGGGTCAACCTGCCGAAGCCGTTGACCAAGGACGACATCATCGCCGAACGCAACGGCGTCCGACCCCTCGTCGTCAAGGCGTCGGGCTCCAGCCACACCGAGGTCGACTGGACCAAGCTCTCGCGCAAGCACGAGATCGAGGTCGACAGCACCCGCAAGGTCGTCACCATCTTCGGCGGCAAACTCGTCGGCGAAGAGGTCGCCGAAGCCGTCGAAGGTCTCGACCTCGTCCTCGAACCCGACACGCACACCTGGTACGGCGAACCGTCGAAGGAGAGCCGCGACGCGTTCTTCCGACGAGCACGCCTCATGCGTCTCGACGACCTGCGCACCCGGCCCGACGTCGAACCCCTCAGCGAGCGGCTCTGGCGCAGGTACGGCCGACGGGCCTTCGACATGCTCGACGAGATCGAAGCCGACCCCACCATGGGCGAGGACGTCATGGAGAACGCCGACTACCTGCGCGTCGAGCTCCACGTCGCCGCCCAGACCGAGATGGTCACCGAACTCGACGACTTCATGCGCCGCCGTTCGAAGATCGACCTCGTCGTCCCCGACAGCGACATCCGCAACGCGGAGGGCCTGCGCGACGTCGCGAAGATCCTTTTCGGTGACCGAGCCGACGAGAAGCTCGACGCCTACCTGCAGACGCCGGCGCTCAGTTGACGCAACGCACCTGGCCATACGGGTCGTAGGGGTCGACGGGGATCGATTCGAGCTGCACCTCGGCGCCGACGCCATGTTCGGCCGCCAGGGACAGCACGAGGCGCATCGCCACGTCGTCCTCGACCGCCCAGCCAGTCGAGTCGAACACGGTCACCATCGACCGCTCCCGCTCGGTGTCCGCCGCTTGCACGAACTCGAACAGCTCGGGCCCGATCTGCGAGGAAGCGACCTGCTGGCACTCACCCTCGGCCAGACACTGCTCGATCGTGTCCGGCACCACCAGTGCACGGTCCAGCAGCGCCGTCGACAGCTCCAACTTCCCCGGGAAGTCAGCGCCGACCGCATTGACGTGCAGCCACGGCCGGGGCTCGAAGTCGCCCACCACCGGACCAGCGCCGATGTCGACCGACGTGCAGGTGACGAGCACGTCGACCTCGCTCGCCATCGTCTCCACCCCGCCGGGGTCGACCGTCTCGAACGGCACGTCGAGGAACGCCACCCGCCGTGCGAACGTCTGAGCCGGCTCGGGTGATGGATCGAAGCCCATGACCCGCTCGATTCGACGCACCCGACTGATCGCGTGGAGTTGGGTGACGGCCTGCGCGCCGAGACCGATGACGCCCACGGTCACCGGGGCGTCGATCGCCATCAGCTCCGTCGCCAGACCCGACGCGGCACCCGTGCGCAGGGCGGTCAACAAGGTCGAATCCGTGATGGCGGCCAGGTGTCCCGTCTCGGTGTCCCACATCGACGAGGTGGCGATCACGCTCGGCAGCTCACGCTGAGTCGGGTTCGTCGGGTGGTAGCCGACCATCTTGATCACGACCGGGCCGCCCACCTCGTGGGTCGGCATCCACTCGATGAGGCCGAGCGCCGGCTTGTCGTAGCGGAAACCGGCACGAGCCCGGGCATCCACCGACTCGGCGTCGTGCTCGGCGAAACGCGAGCGCAGGGCGGCGATCATCTGGTCCATCAGCTCGTCTCGGCCCACTCGCTCGACCAGCGTCGCGAGGTCGGCAGCACCCAGAATCATCGTCTTCATGGCCACTCTTCGTAGCCGATCGTGCGAGCAAACGCACGCGGGGTGTTGAACACGACCGATGGACACCTCACATCGACACATCGTCGCTGCCCCCGCCATCCGCCGGTGGCTGCGGTCACGCGGACGTCAAGTGGACACCGCTGCCCCTGCACTCGATCGGCTCAGCTTCGGCGCAAGGCAGCTCCGAAGACGTTCAGGAGTACTGGAAGCCTGGCCCTGCGCTGAGCTGTACCGGTCTGGGCTCAGTCTGGCGCTGAGCTGTGCCGGTCTGGGCTCAGTCTGGCGCTGAGCTGTACCCATGGGGCTCAGTCTGGCGCTGAGCCCGTGAGATACACCCAACGCTCGCCGAACTCGGGGTCGTCGTAGCGGGTGAACGTCGACACCTCGTGCAGCGTGTGCGCATGGTCTCCGTGGCGATACGCGGTCCGGAACTCGACGGTGCCCGACGCATCGCCCGGCCCACCACCGGCGCTGGCCAGGATCTCGAGCGGCTCCCATCCCTCATCGGGGATCGAGCCGACATCGGCAGGTCGTTGGTCGGGATGCCACGACCAGTCGACGTAGCTCTCGTTGCCCTTCACGAACGCCGTGTACCGGCTGCGCATCAACTCGACCGCGGTCTCGGCGCCGCGCTGACGCCGCAGCAGGGGAGCGCAGCAGGCGTTGAACTTCTCGCCCGTGCCACACGGACACGATGTGCTCGGCTTCTTCTTGCGCTGCTTCACGTGGCCACGACCTCCATGCTCGACATACCGGATTCGCTATGCCTCGTCGAGCGCACGGAGCTCCGCCGCGATCGGTGCCCAGAACTCGGTGCCCAGGTCCAACATCGTGTTGAAGCTCATTCGCTGCGCCAAGCCCTCGAAGCGCGAGTGCAGACCGGCTGCGACCTCACCGGGTTCGGCGACGACGGCGAACGCGTTGAGCATGTCGTCGTCGATCAGGTCGGCCATCGCCTCCCACTCGCCCTGCTTGGACAGCGTGTTCAGCTGGGTCTGCAGGTCGCCCCAGCCGTGGTGCTCCAGCACACCCCGGTAGGCGGGCGTCGAGCCGTAGAACGCGATCTGGCCGCGCACGCGACGGTCGACCTTGGTCATCGTCTCCTCGTCGGGACCCGTCACGACGAACGCCGGCAACATGATCGAGAACGGATCCTCGGTCCGGCCGCCTTCCTCACGACCTTCGGCGATCGTGGGCAGCGTCACGTCACGCAGATACTCCGCAGTGGTGAAGGAGTGGGCGATCAAGCCGTCGCAGGTCTCGCCGGCGACCTTGGTCATCAGCGGCCCGACTGCGGCGATGTACACGTCCGGCGTGCCGTACGGGTTCGGACCCGGATCGAAGAAGTGGGTCATGAGCGTGTGGGTGTAGAACTCGCCGCGGAAGTTCAACTTCTCGCGTTCGTTCCAGGCCGCCCAGATGGCGCGGGTGGCGAGGATCATCTCCCGCATACGTGCTGCGGGCTTGCTCCACTCCATCGAGAACCGCTTGGTGATGTGGGGCTTGATCTGTGAGCCGAGGCCGAGGACGAAGCGGCCCTTCGACAGGTACTGCAGGTCGTTGCCGATGTTGGCCAGCAGCATCGGGTTGCGGGCGAAGGCGACCGCGATCGAGGTGCCGAGTGTCAGGTGCTCGGTCGCGGGTGCGGCGAGTGTGAGCGGGAAGAACGGATCCCGCGACGTCTCGGCCGTCCACACGGCGTCGTAGCCGGCGGCCTCTGCCGCAGCGGCACGGTCCGCAGCGACGTGCAGGTCGTTGCCGAGTCCGGTGTCGATCTTCACGACAGGTCCCCCTGTGTCTGGTTCAGGTCGAGGTGCTGCCACGGTGCGGCCGGGTTCGGCCCACGCCGCACCGACAGGCGGCCGCGCCCGACATCGGCCATGACGGCACACACGGTGCCGGTCTCGATGCCCGGCAACGACGGCGACGGTGCCCACATACGACAGATCGGCGTGTCCGAGCCGTCGTCGTCGTCGAGGAACGACCGCACCGAGTCGGGGTCGGTGCCCGCCCCCGCCTCGAGGAGCGCGACGGCACGATCGTGGCGGCCTGCCGAGTTCGCCGCCGACGTCCCCTGGGGCATGCCGTCGGTCAGCAGGAAGTGGTTCGTGTGGAGCAGCGGCTCGTCGGCGCTGTCCTTGCGATGAGTCTCGAGCCCGGTGAACTCGTAGCTGGTTCCGACGGTGGCGCCGTCGCGGTGGGTGGCGAGGAACACGTGCGCCGACCGTCCTGCACCGGCGGACGCGACGACGTCGTGCACCGCCGAGCTCTCGCGCTCGTCGAGGAGGCGTCGCAGCAGCACGTGCACCGGGACACCCGGCAGCGAGTGGCGGGAGTACAGGAAGTTCAGTCCGACCGCGACACCGGCCGTCGACATCCCCACTTTGCCGACCATGCCCGGTTCGGTGATCGTCGCCAGCCGATGCCCGTCGGTGGCGGTGACGTCCATCAGCACCGTCAGCGGTTCGAGGTCGCTGATCCAGTCCCAGTTCTGGGCGAGCAGGTGGAGGCCGGGGGCGAGCATCGAGGTGCACTCGGTCGCCTCGGCTCCGGTGAACGACATGATCTCGCTGCGGGCGTTCAGTGCCCACACGTCACGAGCTGCCTGTCCCGAACCACCAGCGATGGCGTCGATCTCGGCCGCGAGATCCGGTGCCCAGTCACGGGTGACCTGCTCGAAGTGCGCGGCCCGACGTCCGAGCTCGTCGTCGCCGAGCCCGAAGACCCGCCGGTACAGCTCGACGCAACTGCCGACCCGTTCGGTCAGTGTGCTGCCGTGCTGTTCACCGATCTCGGCGGGTGTGCCGGAGAACGACACCTGCCGCATCGTCGGGAGCGCAGCACCCGTGGTCGGGCCGGTCGTCGCATCGTCGCTCATCGTCGTTCCCCCAGAAGTGACCACTGCCTCACCGAAGTCACGAGACTACCGACGCGGATCGCCTCTACACTCGCCGCTTCGTCGCATGGCGCCCCGGGCGGGCATCACTCCATGCGAACCTCACACCCCCGGAGGGAATCAAATGAAGAACCTGTGGCGCCTGATGGCGCTGCTCGTCGCGTTCGGTCTGATCGCCGCAGCCTGCGGTGACTCCGACGACGAAGCAGCGTCGACCACCGCAGCACCCGAGACCACCGAAGCCGCGGCCGACGACGACATGTCCGACGACGACATGTCCGACGACGACATGGCCGACGACGACATGGCAGAGATGGCGTTCGACCTCGAAGGTCGCGTCGTCACCGTCGGTGTCGAGAACGCGTACCTGCCGTTCAACTACGTGCCCATCGGTGGCACCGAGGGCGAAGGCTGGGACTACGACGCGTGGCGCGAGATCTGCCGCATCCTGAACTGCGAGGCCGAGTTCGTCGTCGCGGGTTGGCCCGACGTCATCGACCAGGTCGCCCAGGGCGAGATCGACACCGCCGCCGACGGCATCTCGATCACCGACGAGCGCAAGGAGATCGTTGCGTTCTCCGATCCGTACATGACCGTCGAGCAGAAGTTCATCGTCGCCCTCGACGACGACCGCTTCGCCTCGGCCGATGACGTCATCAACAGTGACGCCATCGTCGGCACCCAGGTCGGCACCACCAACTTCGAGCTGGCCGAGGAGCTCCTCGGCGGCGACGACCGCATCGAGGCCTACGACCAGTTCGGTCTGGCCATCCAGGCACTCATCGCCGGTGACGTCGACGCCGTCATCATCGACGATGCTGCCGGCCTCGGCTACATCGGCGAGAACGCCGACCAGGTGACCACCATCGACGACGGCCTCCAGAGCGATCCGCTCGGGTTCATCTACCCGCTCGACAGCGACCTCGTCGACGCCACGAACCACGCGCTCGCCGAGATGCGTGAGTCAGGT
>JAHDHM010000056.1 GCA_020631315.1 Acidimicrobiales bacterium | reverse complement strand
CCGCCGAGAACATCCAGATCCACGGTGGCATCGGCTTCACCTGGGAGCACCCGGCACACCTGTACTTCAAGCGTGCCAAGAGTTCCGAGCTGATGTTCGGCGATCCCGCCTACCACCGCGAGCTGCTCGCACAGCGCATCGGCCTGTAAGCGATTCGCCCGACCTGTCGATCGGACGTTCAGCGCCGTCCTTCCTTCGGGGAGGACGGCGCTGTCGCGCTCGCCATGATGTCGGGGTGAGTGAGCACGACGTCATCGTCGTCGGCGCCGGAGTCGCAGGTCTCCGGGCGGCCGGCCTGTTGGTCGACGCCGGTCAGGACGTCGTGGTGCTCGAAGCACGGGATCGGATCGGCGGTCGCCTCGACGCCGTGGCGACCGAGCACGGTGCGCTCGACCTCGGTGCCACCTGGTTCTGGTTCAACGAGCAGCGGGTGATCTCGCTGGTGCGTGACGCCGGCCTCGACGCGTTCCAGCAACACCTCGACGGCGACACGATGCTCCAGCATCCCGAGGCCGGCATCCGCCGTCTCGACGGCAACCAGCTCGATGGTCCGTCTGGACGCCTCCGTCACGGCATGCACGCCCTCGCCGTCCACCTCGCCGAACACCTGCCGAGCGGCGTCGTCCGAACCGGTGTCGAGGTCCGGTCGATCAGTCGTGTGCCGGACGGGCTCGAGGTCGTCGCCGGGGACGAGACACTCACCGCACGACATGTGGTCCTCGCAGTGCCTCCGGCCCTCGCCACCCGGACCATCGAGTTCGCCGACCTCGAACCCGAGGCCGCCGCCGTCGCAGCGATGACGCCGGTGTGGATGGGGGCGACCGTGAAGGTCGTGGTGCAGTACCAGGCGCCGTTCTGGCGCACCGACGGGCTCGCCGGTGCCGGGTTCAGCTACGTCGGCCCGCTGCGCGAGATCCACGACATGTCCGGCCCCGACGGCCAGCCGGCTGCGCTGTTCGGCTTCGCCTCGCCCGGTCCGGATCAGCCCACCCCGTCCGTCGACGAGGTCCTCGCCCAGCTGGTCGCGATGTTCGGTCCGAACGCGGGTGCACCGGCCGCAGTGCACGTGGCGGACTGGCGGGCCGAACCGCACACGTCACCGTCCGACGTGCACGACCTCACCGAGTACGGGACCTACGGTCATGCCGTGTACCAGCAGCCCTCGATGGGCGGCCGCCTCCACTGGGCATCCACCGAGACCAGCGCAGAAGCACCCGGCCACGTCGAAGGCGCGCTCGCCGCCGCCGAGCGCGCTGCCCACCAGATCCTCGAAACCACGACCGACACACGAACGACCGGAGCCCGGCCATGAGCTCACTGCACGAACTCCTCGACGAGTACACGACGGCCCTCGCGTACACCGACGACCTCTGGCGAGACCTCACCGTCGAACAGGTGCACTGGCGACCGGTGCCGGAGTCGAGCGCGATCGGATGGCATCTCGGCCATCAGGCCGCTGTCGCGCACTTCATGGTGCGCAACCTCACGGCCGCGGAGCCTCCCGTCGATGCCGGTCTCGATCGGCTGATGGACAGTGCCACCGAGGAACGCCAGCGCGGCGACCTGCCGGGTCTCGAGGTGCTGCGCGACTACCGCACGACCATCGAGGCTCGGGTTCGGGCGACGGTGCAGCGCATCGCGAGCGGCGATGTCGGTGCACCCGAGCAGCTGGCCCGCATCGCCGAGAACATGATGATCGCGATCGTCAACCACGAGTATCAGCACTCGAAGTGGGTGGGCGAGGTGCGCGACGAACAGTTCGGTCTGGCGCTCCCCGACGTGCCGACCTCCGACCGCCTCACTGTGGTCGAGGGGTATGTCATGGTCAGCTGAGCGGCGCAGCTGACCGAGAAGGCATGGTCAGCTGAGCGGCGCAGCTGACGGCGCCCGTATCGTGTGGGGCATGGTGATCGTGGCGATCGTGTTGGTCGCAGTCCTGACCTTCGTCATCGCGGCCTGGGCCATCGGTCGAGAGGCCCAGCGTCTCGGCAGTCAGCGTCTCCAGCCCGTCTACCGGCTCGAGGAGGCGGTCGACGACGTGTCCGAACGGCTGCCCTACGACGTGGCTGCATCGGTCGATCGCGACACGGTGCGGACGGTGCTGCGTGAGCACATCAATCTCGTTCAGTTCGAGGACGGTGCCGCGGCTGACGACGATGCCGAACCGATGATGCTCGAGGGCGAGAACACCACGTCAGCCATCTACCGACGGGTGCGCGCTGCGGGCCACGAGATCACGCGTCCGCAGATCGACGCCATGGTGCAGGGCCACATGGGCTATCTCGCCGCCATCGGCGCCCTGCAAGCCGTCGACGAGGGCTGAGCCTGCCGGTCGGTCAGACGTCTTCGGACAGCAGGCCGAGTTCGCGGGCGCGGTCGACGATCGACGCGCGACCCTCGATGCCGAGCTTGTGACGGATCGAGCTCAAGTGTGTCTTCACCGTGTTCTCGGACACGAACAACTGCGCCGCCAGCTCCTTGCGGCTGGGGTCGTGGGGGAGCAGCGCCAGCACGGCTGCCTCGCGGTCGGTCAGCTCCCTGGCTCCCGCCGGCAGGCCCTCGACGTCGCGAGGCACGAAACGAATCGCTGTGCGCGTCGCCCGGATCCGATCGTCGAGCCGCGGGTCAGGTAGCTCTTCGACGGTGACCTCGGCTGCCCGCAGTGCAGCGCGAGCGGCCGGCAGGTCGCCGTTGAGGTGGTCGATGCGAGCTTGCTCGAGCTCGATGAGCGCCGCATGCAGTGGCTCGGCCGCGCCGGTGACGATCCGTCGCGCCTCGTCGAGTGCGGCGCTGGCATCGGCCGGGCGGCCCAGCCGCCGGTGTGCGATCGCTCGAGCAAGATGACCCAGGGTCGGGCGGATGAACAGTTCGTTGGTCGGCTCGACCATCGCCAGGGCTTGGTCACCGTGTGCGAGTGCGTCGTCGGGGTCGCCGACCTCGGCCTCGACCATCGCCAGGTGGACGTAGGCATCGATCGACGACGTCCGCTCGCGCACCGCCCGTGCCCTGACGAGGGCTGACTTCAGCAGTGCGCGTGCTTCGTCGTGTTCGCCGTTCCAGAACAGCGCTCCGCCGAGCGTCGCTTCGGCGAGCGGTCCCATCGTGAGGATGCGTTCGGCGATGTCGGGGTCCGAGATGTCGAGGTCGTCACTGAAGCGGTCCAGCGCAGACCGGGCCAGGGCGAGGCAGCGCCCGACGTCGCCGAGGTGCCGTCGCGCCATCGCCTTGGCGACGGGACCCTCCACGGTGACCATCTGCTCGTGCAACTGGTCCTTCGCTGCTGCTGCGGCTCGGTCGAGCCAGACGTCCACGTCGGCCCACCGATGCATGTTGAGCGCGCTCCACGCCATCATCAGGCAGATCTCGGTGCTCTCCGCGGCGTGGTCGCCGAGCGCTCGAACCCAGCCCTCGAACGTGCCGAAGTGCCCGGTACGAGAGAACAGCAACCAGCTGTCGGCGATGAGTCGCTGAGCCCGGCCGACGTGGCCGCCCCGGATCGCGTGACGCACCGCGTCGTCGACCGTTCCGTGTTGCTCGGACCACTCGGAGGCCCGGAGGTGGAGCTCGGCGACTGAACCGGGGTGCTCTGCCAACAGCGTCGAGTGGAGGTGTTCGCGGAACAGTGGGTGGTACTGGAACATCGTGCCGGCGTCGTCGAGCGCCTCGGTGAACACGTGCTCGGCGACGAGGCGCCGCAGGATCCGCAGGCTGCCCGGCTGGCCGGTCACCGTGTCGCACAGATCAGGGCTCAACACGCGCAGGATGCTCGTGGACAGCAGGAATGCCCTGGCGTCGTCGTCGAGACCGTCGGTTGCTTCGGCGGTCAGGTACTCCGAGAGGTGGCGTGTGTCGCCGGTGAATCGCTCGAGGGTGTCGTCGAGGTCCGCGCCGTCGCGCAACGCCAGTCCGGCCAGGTACACGCCCACGGGCCAGCCGTTCGTGCGGTTGCGCAACGCGGCCCGATGGGCATCGTTGAGGCCACCCACGCCGAACACGGAGGCCAGCAGCGACTCGGTCTCGGCATCGTCGAAGGCGAGGTCGTCGAGACGTGCCTCGGCCAGCAGACCCTGGCTCCGGAGCCGTCCGACCGGCAGCGGAAGGTCGTGGCGTGATGTCGCCACCATCACGAAGCGGTCCGACGGATACTGCAGCCAGGCGGTGAGTGCGTCGGTGATTCGGTCGTCGGTGAGCGCGTGGACGTCGTCGAGCACGAGGGTGAGCGGTCCGTCGTGGGCATCGATCGCGGCGCGGACCACATCGGGAACTCGGAGCGCATCGTCGCCACCGTTGGCCAGGAGCTCGTGGACCGGTTCCGTTCCTGACACTCCCGCCACGGCCAGGCCGGCGGCGACACCGGACCAGAACCGTGCGGGTTCGTCATCTCCCGAGTCGAGCCGCAGCCAGGCCGTGGTCCCACCGAGGTGTGTGGCGACCTGGGTGGCCAGCGTGGTCTTCCCGTAGCCCGCCGGCGCGACGATCGCGATCAGGGGCGATCTCGTCGCACACAGCTGCTCGACCAGGCGCATGCGCACCACAGCTCGCACGTCGAGGCGAGGAGCTGCCAGCTTCGCCGCGGCGACCGGAACGGGTGGTGTGAACACCACGTCAGTGTCCTCGCACGGGTGAGGAGGAGCCTCGCCCGCCGTCTCGACTCACCCGAACGGGTGACCCAGAGGCCCGCGGGGTGATGCGGAACCGAGGGGGAGGTGTGGGTGAACCGGCCGTCGTCATGCTCGTCACGTCATTCAAACGAAGGAGCACCCCCGTGCAATTCCAGAAGAGCATCAACATCGACGCCCCGATCGACAAGGTGTGGCGCATCGTGGCCCACGAGTTCGCAGATGTCGGTCTGTGGTCGTCAGCGGTGACGTCGTCAGGTGTCAACGTCGAGGCGGCAGTCCCCGAGGGCGCCACGGTCGGCGGACGCGTGTGTGCGACGAGCTTCGGCGACCTCAAGGAGACGTTCACCGCCTACGACGAGGCCCGTCACCAGTTCACGTTCCGCGTGACCGGCATGCCGTCGTTCATCACGCTCGCCCAGAACACGGTGACGGCGCGGCCCACCGGAGTCGGCACGACCGAGGTGTCGCTCAACATCCAGATGGAGACCAACGCCGTCGGCAAGGTCATGGGCCCGATGTTCACCATCAAGCTCAAGTCAGCGCTCAACACCTTCCTCGACGAGCTGAAGGCCTACGTCGAGCGCGGCGAGGTGTCCGGCCGCAAGAAGAAGCAGCTGGCGAAGGCCGCCTGATGTCGCCACCCGCAGGGCGATCCATGGTCGGTCGAAGCTGGCAGTGCGCGGTGGGATCGGCCAAGATGTCTCGCCATGGATCGCCCCAAGGGTCTCGAGGAACACCGCTTCGTCGGTGACAAGCGCTCGCAGGTCGTCTACGACCTCGACCAGTGCACCGAGGAGGACGCCGTGGCCGACCTCGTCGCCGCCGAGGCGTTCGCCACCTTCGGTCCCGACACCCTCGCCGAAGCCCGTAACCGCGGGTACAAGCCGAGCCCGTCGTCGCGCTGAACGTGGGCTTCACGTCCACCGACGTCGACATCGTCGGTGAGGGTCCTCGTCTCGACGCCTTCATCGCCCACGGTGAGGGCGCGCCGGAGCGGTCGCCTGCAGCGATCCTGATCCACGGTTTCCCGTCACCGACGCGTCCGGGGCCACCCAGCCGCACGTACCACCAGCTCGCGGAACGCATCGCCGAGGAGCTCGGATGGACCACCCTCGCCCTCAGCCTGCGCGGTTGCGGCGAATCTGACGGTGAGTTCTCGGTCAGTGGATGGATGGACGACGTTCGTCGGGCCACCGACCACCTCGAACAGCTCGGCGCCGCGGGCGTCTGGCTCGTCGGCTCCACCACCGGTGGCAGCTTGGCGATCCTCGCCGGAGCCGCCGATCAACGCATCCGAGGCGTTGCCGTCGTCGGTGCTCGGGCCGACTTCGACGACTGGGCCCGTGAGCCGAAGCGACTGCTCGACCACTGCCGGTCCGTCAACGTCATCAAACACGACGACAGCCCCGCTGACTTCGAGACGTGGGCCGCCGAACTCGAGACGGAGCGTCCGATCGACCGGATCGCCGGCCTGTCCGACCGACCCGTGCTGATCCTGCACGGCGAACGCGATCGACAGGTCCCGGCACGAGACGCACGCGACCTGGCCGACGCCCACGGCGACGCCGAGCTGCGGATCCTTCACGGTGGTGATCACCGCCTGCGGAACGATCCCCGCTGCGTCGCCCTGTTGCTCGGCTGGCTGGAGCGGCAGCGAATCGGGGACTGACCCGTCGATCCGCCGCCTCGCCGATCAGAGGCCCGGCTTGAACACCATCAGATAGAGCGTGATGACCATCATCAGGGTCATCGCTGCGCCACCGATGTCGAGCTTGCGCTGCGCGGACTCATCACCGCCGGCGATGGCCTTCTCAGCCGGGATGATCATGGCGTGCAGCACACCGTTCATGGCCACCCACAACACCGCGGCGGTGGCGAGCCAAGCCTGCGACATCTTGTAGACCTCGTCGGACATGCCGGCGATCCCGAAGCCGATGAGGCCGCCGACGATCAGGGCGCTGCCGTAGATCTTCATGCTGTTGCCGGCGGCGTAACCGAGCACGGCACGCCAGGCGCCATCGTCCTTGCCCTTCATCTGTGAGGCGAGGATCGGGTTCACGAACGCCGGGGCGAACGCCACCATCATCGTCAGGATGTGGAGGATGAGCAGGACGTTGTAACCGGTGTCGCCGATGGCAGCCAAGATCATGGCGACAAACTAGTTCGCAGCTGTCATCGCTGCGACAGCTCCCAGCTGCCTCAGCGTTCCTTGTCGACGGTGCCCTTGGCCGCCTTCTGTGCCGCTCGATGCGCTCGAATCGCGTCGAGCACGGACGGGTCGGTCACGTCGGCGACGGAACGGGGAACGTCGTCGACGGCGAATCCTCCGGCAGCCGCCTGCCAGCCATCGGGCCGCACGCCGAAGCGCTTCGCGAGGACGGCGACGAAGATCTTCGTCTTCTCCGGACCGAAGCCGGGGAGTGCCTTCAGTCGCCGTGCCAGTTGCCGGCCGTCCTCGGCATCGGCCCAGATGAGTGTGGGGTCCCCCTCGTGGTGCTCGACCAGGAACGACGCCAGTGCGTGGACGCGCTTGGCCATCGAGGCGGGAAACCGATGCAACGCCGGCTTCTCGGCAAAGGCGGCGACGACATCGTCGACCGACATCGACGCCAACGTCGATGCGTGTAGCGGTCCGTCGATCCGCTCGGCGAGACGCGACGGCCCGGTGAAGGCCAGCTCGATCGAGATCTGCTGGTCGAGCAGCATCCCGATCATGAGCGCCAACGGGTTGGAGTTGACGATGTCGTCGACCGCCGGGTCACCGCTGATGCACAGATCCCCGGCGAACGGCTGGGCCGTCACCGGTGGCTCAGTGCTCTGACGTGGACCACGGATCGGCGAGGTCCGTGGCCAGCTCGTACCGAGCGATCGCTGCCGCGACCGTCGACGCATCGACGGCACCGGCAGCTGCCAGGCGGTCGAGCACGGCGACGACGATGTGTGGCATGTCGACCTCGAAGTGGCGTCGCAGCGCCTCGCGGGTGTCGGAGCGGCCGAAGCCCTCGGTGCCGAGCGACAGGTAGTCGCCGGGTACCCAGCGGCTGACCTGGTCCGGCACGGTCCGCATGAAGTCCGACACGGCGATGGTCGGGCCAGGGGAGCCGGCGAGCACGTCGGTCACGAACGGCGTCTTCGGCGCCTCGTTCGGGTGCAGACGGTTCCAGCGCTCGACCGACAGGGCATCGTCGCGCAGCGCCTTGTACGAGGTGGCGCTGTACAGCTCCACACCCACACCGAAGTGCTCGGCCAGCTCGGCGACCGCCTCGCGGGCAGCGCCCTGGGCCGAACCCGAGAAGATCAACGTGGCCACCGGATCGGTGCCCTCGGGCGCCGAGGCGAACTTGTACATGCCCTTGAGCAGGCCGTCGACGTCGAGATCATCCGGTGCGATGGGCTGGATGTAGTTCTCGTTGTAGGCCGTCAGGTAATAGAAGACGTCCTCGTTGTCGACGTACATCCGCTTGATGCCGTCCTGGATGATGATGCCGAGCTCGTAGGCGAACGCCGGGTCGTAGGCCTGGCACGGCGGGACCGTCGACGCGGCCAGGAGGCTGTGGCCGTCCTGGTGCTGGAGACCCTCGCCGTGCAGCGTGGTGCGTCCGGCGGTGGCGCCCACGAGGAAGCCACGGGCACGGCTGTCGGCGGCGGCCCAGATGAGGTCGCCGACCCGCTGGAAACCGAACATCGAATAGAAGATGTAGAACGGCACCATCGGGATGCCGCGGGTCGCGTACGCCGTGGCCGCCGAGGTGAAGCTCGACATCGCGCCGGCCTCGGTGATGCCCTCCTCGAGGATCTGACCCGACTTCATCTCCGTGTACGACAGCAGCAGGTCGTGGTCGACCGGCTCGTACTTCTGGCCCTGAGAGGCGTAGATGCCGACCTCACGGAACAGCGAGTCCATGCCGAACGTACGGGCCTCGTCCGGGATGATCGGCACGACACGGTCACCGAATCCCTCCTCACGCATCAGGGCACGCAGGAGACGGGTGAAGGCCATCGTCGTCGACACCTCCTGCTTGCCCGAGCCCGCCTGCATCTCCTTGAACGGTGCTTCGCCCGGCAGCGCGAGCGGCCGGCGGCGCCAGTCACCGTTGCGGCTCGGGAGCGGCCCGTCGAGAGCCTTGCGGCGAGCCTTCAGGTACTGCATCTCCGCCGAGTCCTCCTCGGGACGGAAGTACGGCGGGTTGTCTGCGTCGAAGTCCTCGGGGATCTCGTCCTGGAGGTGCAGGCGCTCGCGGATCAGCTCGAGCTGCTTGTGCGTCAGCTTCTTGATCTGGTGGGTGGCGTTGCGGCCCTCGAGATCGGGGCCGAGGGTCCAGCCCTTGATGGTCTTGGCGAGGATCACGGTCGGCGAGCCGACGTGCTCGGTCGCGGACTTGTAGGCGGCGTAGATCTTCCGATAGTCGTGACCGCCGCGCGGCAGCGCCTGCAGCTCGTCGTCGCTGAGGTGCTCGACCATCTTGCGAAGACGCGGATCGGGTCCGAAGAAGTGCTCACGGATGTAGGCGCCGGACTCGACGGAGTAGCGCTGGAACTCGCCGTCGAGCGTCGAGTTCATCTTGTTCACCAGCACACCGTCGACGTCGCGGGCGAACAGTTCGTCCCAGCCGCTGCCGTGCACGAGCTTGATGACGTTCCAACCGGCGCCACGGAAGACCGACTCCAGCTCCTGGATGATCTTGCCGTTGCCGCGGACCGGTCCGTCGAGCCGCTGCAGGTTGCAGTTGATGACGAAGACGAGGTTGTCGAGCTGCTCGCGAGCGGCGATGGACAGTGCGCCCAGGGACTCGGGCTCGTCGCACTCACCGTCGCCGAGGAACGCCCAGACACGGGATTCGCTGGTGTCGTCGATTCGGCGGTTGTGCAGGTACCGGTTGAAGCGAGCCTGGTAGATCGCGTTGATCGGGCCGAGGCCCATCGACACCGTCGGGTACTCCCAGAAGTCCGGCATGAGCCGTGGGTGTGGATAGCTCGACAGCCCGGTGCGGCCGATCTCGCGGCGGAAGTGGTCGAGATCCTCTTCGGTCAGGCGGCCCTCGAGGTAGGCGCGGGCGTAGATGCCAGGGGCAGCGTGACCCTGGATGTAGATGTGGTCGCCCGGCGTGCCGCCGTCCTTGCCGCGGAAGAAGTGGTTGAACCCGACGTCGTAGAGCGCAGCCGACGAGGCGAACGTCGAGAGGTGGCCGCCGATGCCGTCGGCGAACTTGTTGGCGTGGGTCACCATCGCGACCGCGTTCCAACGGATGAACGCCCGGATGCGGCGCTCGAGGAAGTCGTCGCCGGGGAACCACGGCTCCATCTCCGGCGGGATGGTGTTGATGTACGGCGTCGTGATGGTGGCGGGAAAGTCGACACCGTGCTCGGCAGCCGCTGCGAGCAGGCGGCGCAGCAGGAAGCTGCCGCGGTTGCGGCCGTGCGCCTCGACCGCGGCGGAGAACGACTGCTCCCACTCCTCGGTCTCGGTCGGGTCGATGTCGGGCAGCTGCTTGGCGAAGCCGTCGTGAAGCATGACGCCAGCTTGCCAGCCAGCCACCCGGTCTGCGACGGCTACCGATCGGTAACATCCCAGCCGTGACCACGAAGGCCTACACGGACGGTGCGTGCTCGGGGAATCCGGGTCCGGGCGGTTGGGGCTTCGCGGTCGACGGTGGTCAGTGGGCCAGCGGCGCCGAGCAGAAGACCACCAACCAGCGGATGGAGATCACGGCTGCCTACGAAGCAGTTCGTCGCATCCCCGGGCCGCTCGAGATCGTGTCCGACTCGACCTACGTCGTGAACTGCTTCAACCAGAACTGGTGGCAGGGCTGGCACAAACGAGGCTGGAAGAACTCCAAGAAGGAGCCGGTCGCCAACCGGGATCTCTGGGAGCCGTTCATCGACCTCGTCAACAAGCGGGGCGATGTCACCTTCACCTGGGTCAAGGGCCACTCGGGTGACCCGATGAACGACGTCGCAGACCAGCTGGCCACCACCGCAGCCAAGGAACAGCGCGGCCGCAGCGGCATGCACTGGGGTCAGGACGACGTCGTCATCGAGGACGACGAGGTCGCCGGCCCCGAGGCCGGTGACGGTGCCGTCGTCGTGGTCACCGGCCACCGCCCGACCGAGCTGGGCGGCTGGGATCTGGCGAACCCGATCGCCGACGCGCTGCGCCGACAGCTCACCGACATCCTCAGGGCCAAGAAGCAGGTCGACCCGGGGCTGACCGTCGCCACCAGTCTCGGTCTCGGTGCCGAGATGCTCGCTGCCGAAGCAGCGCTCATGGCGAACGTGCCCTACATCGCGGTGCTGCCGTTCGAGGGCGTGGACAGCCGGTGGCCCAACCCGACGAGGAGTCGCTTCGCGGAGCTTCGCCGTTCCGCTGCGGGCGAAGTGGTGATCAGCGACCAGGCCGTCGGCAAGGACGGCTTCGCGAAGGCGATGCGTGCACGGGACGACTGGCTCGCACGCGAGGGCACCGAGGCGATCATGATCTGGGACCGCGAGGAACGACATCTCGGCCGACTGCACGATCGCTTCGACCGAGCCTTCGACGACGGCGTCTGGGTGATCGAACCCCCGACCGCCTGAGGCTCGTCATCTCGAGTCGACCGCTGCTTCGGTGAACAGCGGTGCGCCTCAACTTCGGGAAGGGCGCCCGACGGCACCGTTCGCTCGGAGCTCGGCGACCTCGTCCGTGTCGAAACCCGCTTCGAGCAGGATCTCGTCGGTGTGCTCGCCCAGTGCGGGAGCGCCTCGGCCGAGGTCGGTCGGCGTCGCACCGAACCGGATGGCCGGCTTCGGTTCGCGGACCAAGCCCAGATGTGGCAGCTCCCGCTCGACCAGCGTGCCGTTGTGCTGCACCTGGGGATCGAGATGCACGTCGTCGAGGGCGTGTACCGGTGCCGCAGCGACGTCGTGCTCGTGGAGGCGGGCCAGCAAGGCGGCCGTCTTGTGCTTGACGAACTCCGCGTCGATCAGGGTCCCGAGCTCCGATGCGTTCGCGATGCGCTCGCCCATCGAGCCGAACCGCGGATCTTCGAGCCAGTGCTCTGTCTCGAGTGCCGCGCACAGCCCCGGGAACTGCCGGTCCGAGATCGCCATCTGCGCGATGAAGCCGTCGGCGGTCGGCCGCACCTCGTAGTAGGTCGACATGTGCGGCTGGTGCCGGACGTCGCCCTCGACGACGAGCTGATCGGTCATCGCATCGGGCCACATGAACGCGAGGCCGACGTCGAGCATCGACACGCGGACGTGCTGGCCGCCCGCGCCGCGAGCACGTGCCAGCAACGCTGCGGTGACAGCCTGGGCGACCGTGTACGCCGTGACCTTGTCGATGGCGAGGTTCTTCACGAGCGTCGGTCGCTCGTTCACCTCCTGCAGCGACGCCATGCCGGTGAGTGCCTGGATGACGTAGTCGTAGACCTTCTGGTCGGCATACGGCCCGTCGGCGCCGAAGCCGGTGATGGTCACGTAGATCAGCTCGGGGTTGGCCGCCATCAGCGTGTCGGGTCCGACACCGATGCGATCGGCGACACCTGGACGGAAGTTCTGGATGAACACGTCGGCGTCGGCTGCGAGCCGACGCACGGCATCGAGGCCTGCCTCGGAGCGAAGGTCGACTGCGAGGCTGCGTTTGCCTCGATTGGTCGACGCGAACGCGGTGGACATCTCGCGCACGGCGGTGCCGGCCCAGCGATAGCGGTCGCCGACAGCTCGCTCCTCGATCTTCACGACGTCGGCTCCGAGGTCCGCGAGCAACATGCCCGCCAACGGACCCGAGATCATCTGACAGGCCTCGAGGACCCGGAAGCCGGTGAGCGGACCTGAGCTGAGATCGTCGGCCATGAGGCCGACGCTAGTTGCCGGTCTCGCTCGTGACCGAGGTGTCGAGCAGGTCCGTCGTCGTGTCGCGGCCGGGGAAGGCCGCCACGCACAGGACGTCGCGGTCGGCGAGATCGTTCCAGCCGCTCTCGGTCGGCGTGAAGAACGCGTAGGCGAGTTCGAACAGGTCCTGTCGATGGGACAGCTCGTCGATCAGAGCTGCAGCGCACGCCTCGTCGGCTTGACGGTCGACCTCGGTCATCCCCGGGTACTCGTCACCCGCCAGCGAGAGCGCGTGGAACACCTGTGCCTCGTGCGGTTCGTCGCACGGCACCACCGGCAGGGGCGTGAACTGTTCGGCGCTCGACACGGCGGCGATGCAATCGCCGACCCGCAGACGCAGCGCACCGACGTCGCCGCCCTCGACGACCGCGCCGTCGTCGGATCGCACGGTCTCGTCGTCGGCGCTCGTCGAGAAGCTGCAGCCCCCGACCGTCAGCGCTGCGACGAGCACTGCGGCCAGGCGGCGCCCCACCGTGGGCGAGATCACGCCTCGACGATGGCAGCCAGACGCTCGAGCGTCGCTTCCATGTTCGCCGGATGCTTCTTCGGGTAGCCCATCAGCTCGATGGCCTTCGGGACCATCGCCGTCGACCAGTCGAAGGTCTCACGCACCAGCGTGCCCTCGTCGTTGGGCTCGAGCTCGTAGCGCCAACGGTGCTTGCCGAGGTGTGCCCAGGCGATCTTGCGGTCCTGCTCGAACTCCACGACGGTGCTGGAGATCTTGTAGGGCAGCGGGCCGAACTTCATGTCCATCGAGAACTTCGAGCCGAGCTCGAGCGTCTGGTCGTCGCCGTTCAGCTTCTGGACCATGCCCGAGCCGTCGAAGTCGGCGTGACGGGCCGGGTCGGCGAGCAGGGCGAAGATCGCTTCGGCCGGAGCGTTGATCTGGCGTTCGACGGAGACCATCTGGGACATGAGGACACCTTGCGTGGGGGAGCGGCGTGAACAACCGTCACCGTACCGGCGGTAGGGTCCGATCCACCGGCGAGCACGAGGGAACGGCGAGTGGCCGAACCCGGTGACAGGGGGACACATGACCCACGAGTTCGAACCAGTGGCAGAGGTCGACGACAACGACGGCGGTCTGTCGTTGCGTCAGAAGATCAACCTGGTGCTCGCCGCGTTGCTCGGCGCCGCGCTCGTGATCTTCATCATCCAGAACACCGAGAGTCAGAAGGTCAGCTGGCTGTCCTTCGAGGTCAACCTCGCGATGTGGATCATCGTGCTCGGTTCCGCGGTGATCGGGGCCCTGTTGTCGACCATGGCCCGGATGTTGCTGCGTCGCCGCAAGAGCTGAGCCGCAAGAGCTGAACTGTCAGAGCGAGTAACGCTCGAAGTCGTCCTCGCTCAGCGCA
>JAHDHM010000055.1 GCA_020631315.1 Acidimicrobiales bacterium | reverse complement strand
CATCAAGACCTGGTCCCGTCGCTCCACCATCATCCCCGACATGATCGGTCACACGATCGCCGTCCACGATGGTCGCAAGCACGTCCCGGTCTACGTGACCGAGTCGATGGTCGGTCACAAGCTCGGAGAGTTCGCCCCGTCGCGGACCTTCAAGTTCCACGCCGGCCAGGAACGTAAGGGCCGCCGATGAGCACCGTCGATCTGACCGAGGTCGCCGGCGCCCGCGCGACCCACAAGTTCGCTCGCATGTCGGCCAGCAAAGCCCGTGCCGTGCTCGCGCTCATCCGCGACGAGGACGTCAAGGACGCCCAGGACATCCTGCGCTTCAGCGAGCGTGGCGCAGCCGACGTCGTCGGCAAGGTGCTGGCTTCGGCCATCGCCAACGCCACCAACAACGAGGGTCTCGACGCCGACGAGCTGTACGTCGCCGAGTGCTTCGCCAACGAGGGCCCGACCCTCAAGCGTTGGCGCCCGCGTGCTCGCGGCCGCGCCACTCGTATCAACAAGCGCACCTGCCACATCACCGTGGTGGTCGCCCAGATGGACGACGACGAGCTCGAGCTGCGTCGGGCCGCACAGGAAGCTGCCGGCTCGACCGGTGGCAGCCGTGCCGACCGCAGCGCCCGAGTCGCCGCCAGCCGTGCTGCCGACGACGTGCCCGAGGACACCACCGACGACGCCGCCGTCGAGGCCGCGGCCGACGATGCCGCCGAAGCAGTCGTCGATGACGCCCCCGTCACCGACGAGGCAGCCGTCGAAGAGTGGAACGCCGAGGACGCCGACGCCGACGGCGAGGCCAACGTCTCGGACGAGTCCCCGTACGGCGAGGGCTCCATGGCACCGCCGGCCGATGGCTCGATCCCCGAGGGCTTCCCGGTCAAGGGCACCGCCGATTCGATGAAGTACCACGAGCCCGACGGCCGCTGGTACGACGCCACGGTCGCCGAGGTCTACTTCGTCGACGCCGCCACCGCCGAGGCCGCCGGCTTCATCAAGGCCGGCACCAAGGCACCTGCAGCAAACGCCGACGAGAACGACCCTGCAGCGGACGCTGCGGGCGAAGAGACAGAGGCCTGATCATGGGGCAGAAGATCCACCCGTACGGCTTCCGTCTCGGTGTCACCACCGATTGGAAGTCCCGCTGGTTCAGCGACAAGGGCTACACCGACAACGTCATCGAGGACTGGAACATCCGGAACTACCTCATGACCGAGCTGCCGCACGCCGCGATCAGCCGCATCGAGGTCGAGCGCACCCGTGATCGTCTCCGGGTCGACGTGCACACCGCACGCCCGGGCATCGTCATCGGTCGCCGTGGCTCGGAGGCCGACCGTCTTCGTGCCGGTCTCACCAAGATCACCGGCAACGCCAAGGTCCAGCTCAACATCCAGGAGATCAAGCAGCCCGAGCTCGACGCTGCGCTGATCGCCCAGGGTGTCGCCGACCAGCTCGCCGGCCGTGTCGCCTTCCGTCGTGCCATGAAGCGCGCCGTGCAGAACGCCCAGAAGGCCGGTGCCCTCGGCATCCGTGTCCAGTGCTCGGGTCGTCTCGGCGGCGCCGAGATGAGCCGCACCGAGTGGTACCGCGAAGGCCGTGTGCCGCTGCACACGCTGCGTGCCGACATCGACTACGGCTTCCGCGAGGCTCGCACCACTGCCGGTCGCATCGGCGTCAAGGTGTGGCTCTACAAGGGCGACATCCTTCCCTACAAGGTCTCGGCTGACGACCGCATCGCTCGTGAGGCCGCCATGGCCACGGGCGAGCAGGCCGCTCCGCTGCCGACCGGTGCCGTCTCCTCCAGTGGCCGTCGTGCCGCCGAGGCTGCAGTCGCTGCCGCCCCCGAGGACGAGGTCATCGATCCCAAGCCGCTCGTCGGCGAGGCCGATCCCGAGTTCGAGAAGCTCCTCGCCGAGGAGGAGGAGATCGAGCGCAACACCCGCAACTCGGGTGGTGGTGCCGATCGGTTCCGTCCAGGAGATGCTGACTGATGTTGATGCCAAAGAAGGTCAAGCACCGCAAGCATCACCGGGGCCGCATGACCGGCGCCGCCAAGGGCGGCGACAAGGTCACGTTCGGCGACCTCGGTATCCAGGCCCTCGAGCCCGGGTGGATCACCGCCCGCCAGATCGAGGCCTCCCGTATCGCCATGACCCGTCACGTCAAGCGTGGCGGCAAGGTGTGGATCCGCGTGTTCCCGGACAAGCCGGTCACGCAGAAGCCGGCTGAGACCCGCATGGGTTCCGGCAAGGGCAACCCCGAGCGTTGGGTCGCCGTCGTCAAGCCGGGTCGGATCATGTTCGAGCTCGGTGGCGTCGACGAGGAACTCGCCCGCGAGGCCCTCGCCCGTGCCATCCAGAAGCTCCCGATCAAGGCCCGCATCGTCGGCCGCGAAGGGACCATGTGATGTCCGTCAAGGATTTGCGCAAGCTCGACGACGAGCAGCTGATCGACCGTCTCTCCGAGACCAAGGCCGAGCTGTTCAACCTCCGGTTCCAGTTCGCCACCGGCCAGCTCGAGAGCCCCGCCGCCGTGACCAGCGCCAAGCGCCAGGTCGCCCGCATCAACACCATCCTGCGCGAGCGAGAGATCGCCGCTGCCGAGTCCATTGCCGCCGAGGAGTCCTGATGACCGAAGAGCAGCAGTCGGCTGAGCGCCCGAACGCACGCAAGGTCCGCGAGGGCCTCGTCGTGTCGAACGACATGGACAAGACCGCCGTGGTCGCCGTCGTCGATCGGGTTCGTCATCCCCGCTACAACAAGACGGTCCAGCGCACGAAGAAGCTCTACGTGCACGACGAGACCAACGACGTCAAGGTCGGCGACCGCGTGCGCGTGGCCGAGACCCGTCCGCTGTCGAAGACCAAGCGCTGGCGCCTGGTCGAGGTCGTGGAGCGTGCCCGATGATCCAGCAGGAGACCCGCCTCAAGGTGGCCGACAACTCCGGCGCCAAGGAAGTCCTGTGCATCAAGGTGCTCGGGGGTTCGCGCCGCCGCTACGCCGGTGTCGGTGACATCTTCGTCGCCACCGTCAAGGACGCACTGCCGGGCGCCGCTGTCAAGAAGGGCGAGGTCGTTCGCTGCGTGGTGGTCCGCACCCGCAAGGAGCGTCGCCGTCCGGATGGCTCGTACATCCGCTTCGACGAGAACGCCGCCGTGCTCATCAACAACAACAACGAGCCGCGTGGCACCCGCATCTTTGGCCCGGTCGGCCGCGAGCTCCGTGACAAGCGCTTCATGCGCATCGTCTCGCTCGCCCCGGAGGTGCTCTGAGATGAAGATCAAGAAGGGTGACACCGTCGAGGTGCTCACCGGCAAGGACAAGGGAGCGCGAGGCGAAGTCGTCTCCGTCGATCCCGGCAAGAACAAGGTCCTGGTCGAGGGTGTGAACGTGGCCAAGCGTCACACCAAGCCCACCCAGGCCAACGAGCAGGGCGGCATCATCGACAAGATCATGCCGATCCACGCGAGCAACGTGGCCGTGGTCTGCCCCAAGACCGACAAGGTCGGCCGTGTCGGCTACCGCATCGAGGGCGACACCAAGGTCCGCTACCACAAGGCATCAGGCGAGGAGCTGTCGTGAGCACCATCACCGAGCCACGCATGAAGGCCAAGTACCGCGACGAGGTGCGTGAGGCACTGAAGACGGAACTCGACCTTCCGAACATCATGATGGTCCCTCGCTTCGAGAAGATCGGCCTGAACATGGGCGTCGGCTCTGCGCTGACGAACCGGGCCAACCTCGACGGAGCGCTGTCGGACCTCACCACCATCGCTGGTCAGAAGGCGATCCCGACCCGAGCCAAGAAGTCGATCGCCGGCTTCAAGCTCCGTGAGGGCAACGCCATCGGCGCCAAGGTGACGCTTCGCGGCAACCAGATGTGGGAGTTCTACGACCGTCTGGTCACGCTCGCCATCCCGCGGATCCGTGACTTCCGAGGTCTCTCGGACAAGTCGTTCGACGGCCGCGGCAACTACACGTTCGGTGTGACCGAGCAGCTGATCTTCCCGGAGATCAACTACGACAAGGTGTCGGCCATCCGAGGCATGGACATCACGATCGTGACCACAGCCACCAACAACGATCACGGTCGGGCTCTGCTGACCGCGATGGGGTTCCCGTTCGTGCGGGAGGGGCAGGACTAATGGCCAAGAAGGCACTCATTCAGAAGCAGCAGCGCACCCCCAAGTTCAAGGTGCGCGGCTACACCCGCTGCCGCAAGTGCGGCCGTCCACGCTCGGTGTACCGCAAGTTCGGTCTGTGCCGTGTGTGTCTGCGGGACATGGCCCATGCCGGCGAACTGCCCGGCGTCACGAAGTCGAGCTGGTGAGGAGGGAACGTCCATGACCATGACCGATCCCATCGCTGACATGCTCACGCGGATCCGCAACGCTTCGAGCGCTCGCAAGGACTCCGTGACCATGCCGTCGTCCAAGGTGAAGGTGGCCCTTGCGGACATCTTGAAGTCCGAGGGCTACATCGAGAGCTTCGCCGTCGAGGCGCCCGAGGGCGCTCCGCAGGGCAAGCTCACCATCGACCTGAAGTACACCGCCGATCGCGACCAGACGATCTCGGGCATCACCCGAGTGTCGAAGCCGGGTCTTCGGGTGTACACCAAGTCCTCCGAGGCACCTCGTGTGCTCGGCGGTCTCGGTATCGCTGTCCTGTCCACCAGCCAGGGGCTCATGACCGACCGTGAGGCGCGCAAGCGCAACATGGGCGGCGAGGTCCTCTGCCACGTCTGGTAGGAGACGAGATGTCCCGCATCGGCAACGCACCGATCACCATCCCGAGCGGCGTCGACGTCACCGTCGACGGCTCCAACGTCACCGTCAAGGGTTCCAAGGGCACCCTCGAGCACACCGTCCCCGACACCATCTCGGTGTCGGTCGACGAAGGTGCCGTGGTCGTCACCCGTTCGGACGACGAGCGTGAGAACCGTTCGCTCCACGGCCTGTCCCGTGCCCTCATCGCCAACATGGTGACGGGTGTGTCGCAGGGCTTCACCAAGGAACTGTCCATCGTCGGCGTCGGTTACCGCGCCGTCGCCAAGGGCCCGGACAAGCTCGAGCTCGCGCTCGGCTTCTCCCATCCCGTCGAGGTCCAGGCTCCCGAAGGCGTGACCTTCGAGGTCCCGTCGGCCACCAGCATCAAGGTCTCCGGCGTCGACAAGCAGCTCGTCGGGCAGGTGGCCGCGAACATCCGCAAGTACCGCGAGCCTGAGCCCTACAAGGGCAAGGGCATCCGCTACGTCGACGAGTACGTCCTGCGCAAGGCCGGCAAGGCCGCGAAGTAGGCGAGGAAACTCATGAGCAACAACGCACACGCCCGGGCTCGCCGCCACACCCGAGTCCGCAAGAAGATCGAAGGCACCCCGCAGCGTCCGCGCCTGACGGTGTTCCGTTCGAACAAGCACATCTCGGCGCAGGTCATCGACGATCTCGCCGGTCGCACGCTGGCCGCCGCTTCCTCCACGGAGGCCGAGGTCCGCTCCGCCGGCTACACCGGCAACAAGGACGCCGCCGCTCGCGTCGGCAAGCTGATCGCCGAGCGTGCCTCGGCTGTGGGTGTCTCCCGCGTCGTGTTCGACCGTGGCGGCAACCAGTACCACGGCCGTGTCGCTGCTGTGGCGGATGCCGCTCGCGAGGGTGGACTGGAGTTCTGATGTCGAACAACAACAACCAGCGGGGCAACCGCCGCGACAACAACGAGCGTCGCGACAACCGCGACCGCAACGGACGTGATGCCGACGGTCTCCGGGAGTCCCGGGTCATCGACATCAACCGTGTCGCCAAGGTCGTCAAGGGTGGTCGTCGGTTCTCCTTCACCGCTCTCGTGGTGATCGGTGACGGTCGCGGCCGCGTCGGCCTCGGTTACGGCAAGGCCAAGGAAGTTCCGCTGGCGATCCAGAAGGGCACCGAGGAGGCCAAGAAGAACCTCTTCGAGGTCCCGCTCGCCGGCTCCACCATCGTGCACCCGGTCATCGGCGAGCTCGGCGCAGGACGCGTCATGCTCAAGCCGGCTGCTCCCGGTACCGGCGTCATCGCCGGTGGTGCTGCCCGCGCCATCCTCGAAGAGGCCGGCATCAGCGACGTGCTCGCCAAGTCCCTCGGTTCGTCGAACCACATCAACGTGGCGAAGGCGACCATCCAGGGTCTGCGTGACATCAAGCGCCCCGACGAGATCGCCGCCCTGCGTGGCATGTCGCCCGAGGAGTGCATCCCGAAGGGTCTCCTCGAGGCCTACAAGGAGACCGAGCGCGAGCGCAAGAACCAGCGTGTCGCCGACGAGGTGGCGTCGTGAGCGACCTGAAGATCACCCAGGTGCGGTCGGCCATCGGCTCCAAGCCGGTGCACCGCGGCACCCTCCGAGCCCTCGGCCTCGGCCGAATCGGCAAGTCCAACACCCTTCCGGACCGTCCTGAGATCCAGGGCATGCTCCGCAAGGTCGCTCACCTCGTCGAGGTCGAGCCGGCAGAAGGATCCTGAGATGCTGAAGCCCCACGATCTGCACCCCGCTGAGGGCGCCACCAAGGACCGCAAGCGCGTCGGTCGCGGTACCGGCGGCAAGGGCGGTAAGACTGCCGGCCGCGGTACCAAGGGCACCAAGGCTCGGAGCAAGGTCCCACTCTGGTACGAGGGTGGTCAGCAGCCGCTGCAGCGCCGTCTCCCGAAGCTGAAGGGCTTCACCAACCCGTTCCGCGTCGAGTACCAGGCCATCAACCTGGACACCGTCGCCGAGCTGGGTCTCGACGAGATCACGCCCGAGGCGCTGCGCGAGCGCGGCCTCATCGGCAAGGACTCGCTGGTGAAGATCCTCGGTCGCGGCGAGCTCTCGTCGGCCGTCACCGTCAAGGCACACGGCTTCTCGAAGTCCGCTGAAGCAGCCATCACTGCTGCGGGCGGTACCGTTGAAGTCCTGCCCAAGCCCTTCGGTGGCCCCCGTCCGCCGGCCAAGGGCAATCAGCACACCAACCGCTGATCGGGCTCTGCCGAGCCCTCACGACCTCGCCGACAGGAGACGCCAGTGCTCGCGAGCATGCGCAACATCTTCAAGGTGCCGGATCTTCGAACGAAGATCCTGTTCACGATCACGATCCTGGCGCTCTACCGCGTCGGATCCCAGATCCCGGTTCCGGGCATCGACTTCGACCAGGTCGTCGTGCTGCGTGACACCGCAGAGACCAGCGGCGGTGTGCTCGGCATCCTGAACCTGTTCTCGGGTGGCGCGCTCACCAACTTCGCGATCTTCGCCCTCGGGATCATGCCGTACATCACGGCGTCGATCATCATGCAGATCCTCACGGTCGCCATCCCGCGGCTCGAGGAGTTGCAGCAGCAGGGTGCGGTCGGTCAGCGCAAGATCACGCAGTACACCCGCTACCTCACCCTCGTCATCGCCTTCCTCCAGGCCACGGGCATCACCTTCGTGTTCGGTCGGGGCGGCGGCGGTGCGCTGGGCAACACGACCGGCGTGCAGGTCCTCGAGGACTTCGCCGTGCCGCGCGTCATGCTCGTGATCTTGTCGCTCACGGCAGGGACCGCGCTGCTCATGTGGATGGGCGAGCTCATCAGCCAGCGGGGCGTCGGCAACGGCATGTCGCTGTTGATCTTCGCCTCCGTGGTCGCTGCGATCCCCTTCGATGGTGCCCGTCTGCAGGCCACCGAAGGCACCTTCTACCTGATCATCGCCCTGCTGTGCGCCATCGCACTGATGGTGGCGATCATCTTCGTGGAGCAGGGTCAGCGCCGCATCCCGGTGCAGTTCGCCAAGCGTCAGATGGGTCGCCGTCTCTACGGTGGCCAGAGCACCTACATCCCGCTGAAGGTCAACCAGTCCGGCGTCATCCCGATCATCTTCGCCAGCTCGGTGCTCTACCTGCCGGTGCTGCTCGCGAATGTGATCAACTTCGAGTGGTTCCAGACGATCGTCAACGACTACCTCACCGATCCGTCGAACATCGTCTACATCCTCGTCTTCGGCTTCATGATCATCGGGTTCGCCTACTTCTACACGGCGATCACCTTCGACCCCGTGAAGCAGGCCGACAACATCCGGAAGCAGGGCGGCTTCATCCCGGGTATCCGTCCGGGCCCACAGACCGAGCGCTACCTCGCCAAGGTGCTGTCCCGCATCACGTTGCCAGGTGCTCTCTTCATCGCCGCCGTCGCCCTCGTGCCCACGGTCCTCATCGCGCTCACCGCGCCTGACCTCAGCGCAGCCACCGGTGGCGGCCACGGTGGCACCGGTGCGGCCATCTCGTTCGGCGGTGTGTCGATCCTCATCGCCGCCGGTGTGGCGCTCGAGACCATGAAGCAGGTCGACAGCCAGTTGATGATGCGCAACTACGAGGGATTCCTGAAGTGAGCGACTCCCTGAAGCTCATCGTCCTGGGCCGCCAGGGCGCCGGCAAGGGCACGCAGTGCGTGCGCCTGTCCGAGCGCTACGGCATCCCGCACGTCTCGACCGGTGACATGCTCCGCGCCGCCGTCGCTGCCGGCACGGAACTCGGCCTGCGCGCCAAGTCGATCATGGATGCCGGGGACCTCGTCCCGGATGACCTCATGATGGCCATCGTCGAAGAGCGCCTCGCTCAGGACGATGCCGCCCCCGGTTTCCTGCTCGACGGGTTCCCCCGGACCGCCGCCCAGGCCGAATGGCTCGACGGTACCCTGGCACCCGGTGGCATCGACCTCGTCGTCAGCATCGAGGTGCCCGACGAGATCGTCATCGAGCGCATGCTCGCCCGTGGTCGAGCCGACGACACCGAGGACGCCATTCGCCGCCGCCTGGACCTCTACGAGGAACAGACGGCACCCCTGGTGCAGCACTACGCCGAGCGCGTGGTGGCTGTCGACGGCCACGCCGCAGAAGACGTGGTCGAACGGCGTGTCGCGGAGGTGATCGACACCCACCGCGGCTGAAACCGGCACTTGGCGGGCGCTCTTGTGACCGCTATGCTGATCCGCTGGCCGAGAGCGCCCTTCGTCGAGGCACGTCCCCGACAGCAGTCGTTCGCCGCTCCGGCCCTCCCCATTCGCAACGACTGCATTCACGATGGCGCCCCTCGCTCGTCGGCCGACGTGGCACGAGGGCGTCACCGAACTGGAGATCGAGACCCTGCCGAAACCGAAAGACGACGTCATCGTCCTCGAGGGGAAAGTCGTAGAACCCCTCCCCGGCGCCAGCTTCCGTGTGGAGCTGGACAACGGCCACAGCGTGTTGGCCCACATCAGCGGGAAGATGCGGATGCACTACATCCGAATCCTCCCCGGAGACCGTGTCCAGGTCGAGCTCACGCCCTATGACCTGACCCGAGGCCGCATCACCTATCGGTACAAGTGACCGGCGCCCATGGCGCCACCATCCGTCGGCGCCGCCGGCACCACGTCCCGCTCGGGACCACGAGGAATTTGCAATGAAGGTTCAACCCAGCGTCAAGCGCATCTGTGACAAGTGCCGCGTCATCCGTCGTCGCGGCCGTGTCCAGGTGATCTGCAGCAACCCGCGCCACAAGCAGCGTCAGGGCTAGGAGACACAACGCCATGGCACGCATCGCCGGTATCGACATCCCTCGGGAGAAGCGAGTCGAGATCTCGCTCACCTACCTCTACGGCATCGGTCGCAAGACCGCTCAGGACATCTGCGAGGGCACGGGCATCCACCCGTCCACGCGGGTCCGTGACCTGACCGATGAAGAGGTCAACAAGATCCGCGCCTTCATCGACTCGAACTACAAGATCGAGGGTGACCTCCGCCGCGACGTGTCCCAGGACATCAAGCGCAAGATGGAGATCGGCTGCTACCAGGGGCTGCGCCACCGTCGTGGTCTTCCCGTGCGTGGCCAGCGGACACACACCAATGCTCGGACCCGCAAGGGCCCGAAGCGCACCGTGGCCGGCAAGAAGAAGGCCCCGCGGAAGTAGTTCTGAGGGTTTAAGGACCGGATAGCACAATGGCAAAGCCAGCAGCCGGGGGACGTCGCCCCCGTCGTCGTGAGCGCAAGAACGTGACGCACGGCGTCGCGCACATCAAGAGCTCGTTCAACAACACGATCATCACCTTCACCGACCTGCAGGGGAACACCCTGTCGTGGGCCTCAGCCGGCAACGTCGGTTTCAAGGGATCCCGCAAGTCGACCCCGTTCGCAGCCCAGCAGGCTGCCGAGCAGGCGGCCCGTCGTGCCATGGAGCACGGCGTGCGCAAGGTCGACATCGAGGTCAAGGGCCCGGGTTCGGGTCGCGAGACCGCCATCCGCTCGATCCAGAACACTGGCATCGAGATCACGGGTATCAAGGACGTCACGCCGGTGCCGCACAACGGCTGCCGGCCGCCGAAGCGTCGGAGGGTCTGACGATGGCGCGCTACACCGGACCGAAGGCACGCGTTTCGCGTCGCCTGGGCACCAACATCTGGGGAACTGCGGGCGAGACCAAGGCGCTCGACCGTCGTCCCTACCCGCCGGGTGACCACGGACGCACCCGTCGTCGCAACTCGAACTCCGAGTACCTCGTGCAGCTGCAGGAGAAGCAGAAGGCCCGCTTCTCCTACGGCATCAACGAGCGACAGTTCCGCAACATCTACGACGAGGCCAGCCGCCGCCAAGGCGTCACCGGTCACGTCCTCCTCGAGCTGCTCGAGCGTCGCCTCGACAACGTCGTCTACCGCTCCGGCTGGGCGGCGACCCGTCCCCAGGCTCGTCAGTTCGTGTCGCACGGCCACATCAACGTGAACGGCCGTCGCGTCAACATCCCCAGCTACCGCGTGCGTCCCGGCGACGTCATCGAGCTGCGCGACAAGTCCCGCGAGATCGTCACGATCCGCTGGAACATGGACGTGCTCGACCGTGCCGTTCCTGCGTGGCTCGAGGCCGGTGACGGCGGTCAGCAGGTGACGGTTCGCGAGAACCCGTCGCGTGAGCAGATCGACATGCCCGTTCGCGAGCAGCTCATCGTCGAGCTGTACAGCAAGTAAGTCCTCCGACCCAGCAGCACTCCAGGAGTCAGCGCCAGATGCTCACCATGCAGCGGCCCACGGTGGAACCCCTCGGCGACGAGGAGGGCAACCGTCAGAAGTTCGCGATCGGCCCGCTCGAGCCAGGCTTCGGCTTCACGCTCGGCAACTCTCCGTACTCTGCTCTCGTCCATCCCGGGGGCAGCCATCACCCAAGTCAACTTCGACGACGCTCTTCACGAGTTCGACACCATCCAGGGTGTGGTCGACGACGTCACCGACATCATCCTCAACCTGAAGGACGTGGTGCTCGCGTCGGAGTCCGTCGAGCCGGTCTCGGTGCGTCTCGACGCCCGCGGTCCCGGCGATGTCGTCGCCGGTGACATCCAGCTCCCGCCAGACGTCGAGTGCATGAACCCCGAGCTGCGCATCGCGACGCTCAACGAGAACGGCCGCCTCGCCGCCGACCTCACGGTCGAGCAGGGTCGTGGCTACCGCAACTCGACCACGGCAGCCTCGTCGACGACCATCGGTGTCGTCCCCGTCGACGCCATCTTCTCGCCGGTGCGCCGCGTCGCTCTCGACGTCGAGCCGACCCGAGTCGAGCAGAGCACGAACTTCGACCGCCTGGTCCTCGACATCGAGACCGACGGTTCGATGGCACCGCGTGACGCGCTTGCCTCCGCCGCTGCGACGCTGCAGACCCTCGTCGGCCTGATCGCCGACCTCAGCGACGAAGAGCTCGGCCTCGACGTCGGCGAACTCCCGGCAGCAGCCGGCGGCTCGCCCGATCTCGACCTGCCGATCGAGGACCTCGACCTGTCGGAGCGTCCCCGCAACTGCCTCAAGCGGGTCCAGGTCAACACCATCGGCGAGCTCCTCACCAAGAGCCCCGACGACCTGCTCTCCATCACCAACTTCGGCCAGAAGTCGCTCGACGAGGTCATCGTCAAGCTCGACGAGCGCGGCCTGGCCCTGCGCGGCATGTCCGCCACGAGCGCCTAGTAGGAGCCGAGATGCCCACGCCCACGAAGGGAAAGCGATTCGGCGGTTCCGCGTCGCACCAGAAGGCCATGATGGCGAACCTCGCCGCGTCGCTGTTCGCCGCTGAGGCCATCGACACCACCGAGGCCAAGGCCAAGGCCCTGCGCCCGTACGCCGAGAAGCTCATCACCAAGGCGAAGAAGGGTGGTCTCCACAACCACCGTCAGATCGTCTCCACGATGGGTGATGTCGAGATGGCCCAGAAGCTCATCGACGACATCGCACCTCGCTACCAGGAGCGCCCGGGTGGCTACACCCGCATCCTGAAGCTGGGTCCGCGCCCGGGCGACAACGCCCCGATGGCGCGCATCGAGCTCGTCTGAGCCGTACGTCGCTCGGCCTGTCGCGCCGATCGATCTCGTGAACCGTCAACGCACCGTCGCCATGACGGTGGCGTATCACGGCGCGCCATTTCACGGTTGGGCCGCGAATCCCGGAGTTCGCACGGTCGAGGGTGACCTCACCGCTGCCATCGCCAAGGTGCTCCGGCACGACGTCACGCTGCACGTCGCAGGTCGGACCGACAAGGGCGTGCATGCACGAGGCCAGGTTGTGTCGTTCGACACGGCAGCGCCACACTTCGACCCTCGTCTGCTCGAGCAGTCGGTGAACAAGCTGTGCCGTGCCCACATCGTGGTGAGCGACGTCCGGGAGGTCGAGGCGACCTTCCACGCACGGTTCTCAGCCCGGCAGCGTTCGTATCGCTATCGGCTCTCGACCGGTCGACCCGACCCCCTTCGAGCTGACCAGGTCTGGTTCTGTCGGCACCCGGTCGCGATCGACCAACTCAACGCCGCAGCCTCGGCGGTGCCGGGAGAGCGCGACTTTCGTTCGATGTGCCGACGCCCATCGGGAGCGACACCCGACGATCCGCTGATGCGTCGAGTCGACCGCTGTGACTGGTGCGAGATCGGCGACGAGCTCGTCCTGACCATCGCGGCGAACGCCTTCTGCCATCAGATGGTGCGGTCTCTCGTCGGTGCCATGGTCATGGTCGCTGCGGATGGCGGCGGGGCCGAGCAGATGGCCGCGCTCCTGTCGAGCCACGAGAGGGCGACCACGCCCGCGCCACCTCACGGCCTGTGCCTCGAGCACGTGCGGTTCGACGACTGACCGGCCCGATGGGCCCGTCGCACAAGCATCGGCGATCAACCATTGCCGATGCGGTGCCGACCCCCTATCCTTGCCCTTCGGCCCGCGCACGGTGCGGGCCCTTTCGACGACTGGGCAGCCGGCCCGTCGTCCCCCGAAGTCTTCCGAGGAAACTCTCGTGCGTACCTACTCCGTGAGCGCTGGCGAGATCGAACGCGACTGGTTCGTCGTCGATGCGCAGGATCTCGTGCTCGGCCGCATGTCCACCGAGGTCGCCCGCATCCTGCGTGGCAAGCACAAGCCGACCTACACCCCGCATCTCGACACGGGTGATCACGTGATCATCGTCAACGCGTCGAAGGTCGTGCTGACCAACGACAAGGCCAACAAGAAGATGGTCTACCGCCACTCCGGTTACCCGGGCGGCTTGAAGGAGGAGACCTACGCGAACCTCCTCGACCGCAAGCCCGAGGACGCCATCCGCAAGACCATCGGCGGCATGCTGCCGAAGAACCGTCTCGGTGCCCAGATGCTGACCAAGCTCAAGGTGTACGCCGGCCCGGATCACCCCCACACCGCCCAGCAGCCCACGCCGCTGGCGCTCGACGACGCCCGGGCCGACGCCGCCCGCTGAGCACGAGGACTACGAACGTGACTGCACCTCTCGTCCAATCCACGGGTCGCCGCAAGCGCGCCGTCGCTCGCGTGCGTCTTCGTGCCGGTGACGGCACCATCACGGTCAACAAGCGCCCGTTCGAGGACTACTTCCCGTCCGCGACGCACCGCATGACCGTCGAGAAGCCGCTGAAGCTCAGCGAGGTCGACTCGGCGTACGACGTCGACA
>JAHDHM010000054.1 GCA_020631315.1 Acidimicrobiales bacterium | reverse complement strand
GGGCACGGCGCCAACTTCACGGGTTTCGCAGCGCGCACGATCGAAGGTGAGCTGAAACGCCACTTTCGAGACGCCTCCTGGTCGGTGCGGGTGCCGCGTTCGGTCAAGGAGATGCACCTTGCGGTGCGTCGTGCGACCGAACAACTCGAACACTCGCTCGGACGGTCGCCGACCGTTGCCGAGCTCGCTGCCCACCTCGACGTGGAAACCGACGAGGTGGTCGCGGCCCTCGGGGCGTCCGCGGCGTTCACCGCGTCGAGCCTCGACCAACCTGCCCCGGGCACCGACGATCGTTCGGTGGCCGTCGTCGACCGATTGGCTGAAGTGGATTCCGAGCTGGAGCAACAGCCGGACCGACTGCTCGTCGAACAGCTGCTCAGCCAGCTGGCCGAACGAGAGCGGCGGATCGTCGAGCTGCGCTTCTTCGACGAGCTGACACAGTCGGAGATCGCCGAGATCGTGGGCGTGAGCCAGATGCACGTGTCGAGGCTGTTGCGGCGTGCGCTGGCCGTGATGCAGGCACAGGCCGGTACCGACCACTGACTGCGAGTGTCAGCCGCCAGACCGTGTCTGAACCACGGCGGTCACGCTGATCGTGCCGTCGGGGTGTTCCAGGACGTGCAGGTCGTCACTGAGTCGATCGACGATGACGAGGCCTCGTCCACTCGTGCCGAGGTGAGCGCTGTCGGCCGGCACCGGCAACTGGAACTCCGTCGGGATGTCGGCGATCTTGCCTGCGCTGCGCACGCTGACCGACACGTGCGAGCGGTCGCGCGTGACCGCTGCTTCCACGACGTAGGGCGTCATCGGCGACGATTGCACTGCATTGGTTGCGAGTTCGCTGGTGACGACCTCACCCCAACGACGGATCTCGGTGCCGAGGCGATGTTCGTCCAAGAAGTCGGTCACGAGCCGACGGGCGGCGGCGAGCGAGCTGGTGTGGCCGATGAACGCTTCCGCCGTGCGAGTCGTGCCGTCGAGAGCGTTCATGACGCGATGTGGAGGTGATCCTTGAGGCCCGCGATCTCGACGAGGCTGAGCACTGCCTCACTCGGCCGGACGAGCACGAGCCGCCCGCCGGCCTCACTGCACCGATGGTGGGCACCGACGAACACGCGCAAACCGGACGAATCGACGAACTCGACCTGATGCAGGTCGATCATGAGGTCTCCCTCGAGCTCGGTCGACCTGACCGCCGATTCCAGCGACGGGGCAGTGTGGGCGTCGATCACTCCGGCACAGCGCAACCGGCCGGGCTCGGTTTCGTCGACGGTGAGACGAGACGTGGTCATGCGACGAACGTAGCGTCTCGGCGGTTGGATCCAACCATACGGCCGTCGGCACAGGATTCGACGGCGACGCGACGGGGTAGACCTGTAGGCGAGCCGCGCATCACGGGCGTCGGCTGATGACCACGACGTAGCGAAGGAGATCGGTGATGTGCAGCAGCTGGTGCGCCATCTCGGGAATCTCGCTCACGCGCAACTCGCCGTGTACCGAGGTGAGTCGCCGGAGTAGATCGGCCACGACCCCGACCCCGGTCGAGTCGAAGAAGCCGAGTTCGCCGAGGTCGAGCTCGACGACGGTGAAGTCGGCGGCGAGCGAGTCGATCAGCGCGCGCAACTGGGGCGCCGAATGGGCATCGAGGTCGCCTCGCACGATGATCACCACCGCATCGCCGTTGGTGACGGTGTCGAGTCGAAGTGACGAGGCCGCATCGTCCGACATGGCCAACTCCCATCGACACCTGATGACCGCGGTGCCCACTCTACGGTGTCGCGTGGGCGACGACGCCGGGAGGCGCGGCCGATGACCGGCGCGCTGGACTGGCGCGCAGCAGCCCAGGTGGCGACCACCGTCCGGCCGTCGTTGTTGTTGCCCGCGCTGGTGGAGGTGCTCGACGAAGTGCGCGGCGGGGACCTGTGGGTCTGGGACCAACAGCGGCGGACCGTCGCGTCGCTCGGTACGGGTGAGCGCCGTGCGCCGCACGAGCTGGACGATCTGGCCGCGATCGTTCGGCCGCTGCACGTTCACGGACATCGACTGGGGTACGTCACGCTCGACGTTGGCCCGTCTGTTTCCGACGTCGACCTCGCCGCACTGAGCGATCTCGTGGCGGTCGCTGTGGCCGCCGGTGAGCCGTTCGACGAGGTGACGACGCGACGACGCCGTGGCGCGGAGATGAGCCTTCCCGCCGAGATTCAGTGGAGCCTGCTGCCCGCCTCCGAGCGTCGTCTTGACGGCTTGCGTCTGTCGGCGGCGGTGGAGCCCGCGTACGACACCGGTGGCGACGTGTTCGATCACGCCGTGGACGGCGAGCAGCTCTTCGTGGCCGTGCTCGACGCCCGTGGCCACGGTCTTCGCGCCTCCACCATCTCAGCGGTGGCGACCGGAGCGATGCGCCGGGCGCGCCGTGGCGGCGCGTCGCTCGTGGAGATAGCGCAGGAGATCGACGGAGCCGTCAACGCGGTCGACGAGAGTGAGTTCGTGAGCGCCGTCATGGCCAATCTCGACCTCGGGAACGGCACCGGTGAGTGGCTGACGGCTGGACATCGCTCGCCGTTGCTGATCGACGAGACCGGTCGGCTGCTGGAGCTGTCGCCTCGACCCTGTCTGCCGCTCGGAATGGCCATCGGTTCGGACCGCCCGAATCCCGAGTCGGTCGCCGTCGAGTTGCAGGCTGGGCAGTCGTTGGTCCTCTACAGCGACGGCATCGTGGAGAACATCGACCTCGGGACGCGGGCGACGGTCGGCGACGAAGCGTTCCGAGCGATCGTCGAGGATGCGCTCGAAGCGGAGCTGCAGGGCAACGTCGCACGCGAGATTGTCGAGACGCTGCTCAAGTTGACGGGACCAAGGCTGCGAGACGACGCCACGCTGTTGGTGGTCGAACGCACCGGCTGACGCAGCCTTCGTCGAGCTGGGTTTGGGGCAGCCGGTGCCCGGGTAGTGCAGGCGACGTCTCCGAGCCGAGAGGTTGCACATGTCGAACATCTTCGAAGCGCTGCGCGCCGACCACGACCGCCAGCGGGAACTGGTGTCCAAGCTGACCGACACGAGGGGCGAAGCAGGTGCCCGTCCCGAGCTCTTCGCCGAGTTGCGTCGTTCGCTCGAACTCCACGCTGCCATGGAAGAGCGGCATTTCTACGCACCGCTCATGCAACACGACGCCACCCAGGACGCGGCCCGACACGGCGTGGCCGAGCACAAGGAACTGGACGACCTCGTCGAGGCTCTGGAGCGATACGAGATGTCGGGTCCGAAGTGGATCGAAGTGGCTGAGGAGCTCGAGCACCGGCTCGAGCATCACTTGGCCGAGGAGGAGCGCGAGTTCTTTCCCGTCGCCGGACGTGTCCTCACCGAGGAGCAGAAGGTGGGTCTCGCCGGCGCCTACGAAGCGGGCATGGCAGAGATGCGCAGCTCGTGAATCGGCAGACGACTCTGCTGGACGTCGCCCGAGCGGCCATGGTCGATGGTGGAATTCATCTCGGTCTGTCTCGCGTCGACCTCGATCGTCTCGTTGCTCCAGAACGAATGCTGTCGTTCACGCTCTGCGTCGACGCCGATGGTGGGCCGGTGGTGCTTCGCGGATGGCGATGCCAACACGATCGACGTCGTGGCCCTGGCAAGGGAGGGATGCGCTTCGCGACGTCCGTGAATGCCGATGAGGTTCTCGCCCTGGCGACGGTGATGACCCTGAAGAACGCGCTCGCGGACCTTCCGTTCGGAGGTGCCAAGGGTGGCGTCGCTGTCGACGCCTCGTCGTTGACCGATGACGGTCGACGACGACTGTCGGAGCAGTTGGCCGACCGACTCGGCCGGTTCGTCGGCCCGCGGGACGACATCCTCGGACCCGACGTCGGAAGTGGGCCCGCTGACATGGATGCGTTCGTGGCGGCTTGGAAGTCGGTGACAGGTTCGACGTCGGATGCGGTGGCCACCGGCAAGTCGGTTGCCGCAGGAGGGATCGATCTTCGTCAAGGCGCGACTGCCAAGGGAGTCAGGGAGGCCGTTGCCGTGGCGCGTGAACGTCTCGGGCTCGGTACCGACGCCGGCGTCGCCATACAGGGGTTCGGATCCGTAGGCCGAGAACTCGCTCGGCTGTTGTCCGACGATGGGCATCCCATCGTCGGTGTGTCGGACTCGGAAGGTGGAATCAGCGATCCCGACGGGCTGGATCTGGACGCCGTGGTGGATGCGAAGGACGACTCGGGCTCCGTCGTGAACGGGCCCGGTGACGCGATGTCATCCTCAGGTGTCTTGTGTGCCCCCGGCGCACAGATCGTGATCCCCGCTGCACTCCAGGGTGCCATCGACATCGACGTCGCCGCACGACTCGACGCAGCCGTGGTCGTCGAGGCAGCGAACGGCCCGACTGACGTCGACGCGGTTCGGTGCCTCGAAGCCAGGGGCATCACGACGGTTCCCGACACCGCAGCCAATGGCGGGGGCGTCATCGGGTCGTTTCACGAGTGGCGCCACAACCTCGGCTTCTCGACAGCGGATGCTGCAACCGACCTCGTGGAGCGAGTTCGAGCGGCGAACGAAGCGATGTGGAACCGGGCGGCGGCCGATCATGTGTCACTGCGTACTGCGGCTTCGGCCATCGCAATCGAACGAGTACTGGACGCTTAGTCGAAGCCGATCATTCGAAGGCGGCGAGACGTCGGCGAAGTTGGTTCGTCAGATCGTCACGTTCGAACAGGTGGGTGTCCGAGTAGTCGATGACATGGTCGATCACCGTCAGACCCTGCGCAGCGCGCAGCGCTGCGCCGAGTTCGCTCGGTTGTGCGGTACGTCGGCCGGAGGCGCCGAACGCTTCGGCCAGCATGACCAAGTCGGGGTTGCCGAGAGCGACGCCGTGGGGGACTCGACGTTGTTCGTTCTGATGCCACTCGATGAATCCGTACGCGTCGTCGCGTAGCACCAACACGGTGAGCTCGAGCTCGAGCCGTCGACACGTCTCCAGGTCGCCGATGCTCATCATGGCGCCGCCGTCGCCGGTGACCACGACGGTTCGACGACCGAGTCGTGCCGCAGCCATCCCCGTTGCGAGGCCTGCTCCCATGGTCGCCAGCGAGTTGTCCAACATCAGACCGGTGCGGTGTCGCGCCTGGAAGTGCCGACAGAACCACAGCTTGTACAACCCGTTGTCGAGTGCGATCACAGTCGACGGATCGAGCGATTCGGACAGCACGGCCGGGATGCGGCCGACGCTCGTGGGACCGAGAGCTGCGAGGTCGTCCTCCAAAGCGGCTCGAATGGCGTGCCGATAGGTCGTCGTCCACGGCGTGGCGTCGAGGTCGCGCAGGCGGTCGAGCGTGGCGTCCACTCGGCCGACGACCTCGACGACGGGCTCGTAGCCGAGCTCACGTCGGGCCGGGAGTCGATCGATGTGGATCACGCGGTGGCGCGCTCGGTTCCATGACTGGGGAGGGTGCTCGTTTGGCCGAACGCCGATGGCGACGACGAGGTCTGCGTCGTCGAGCACCGTGTTCACGAAGTCGGGCCGGTGCATTCCGAGCTGCCCCACCCACTGATCAGTGTCAGGGTCGAGCATTCCGTTGGCCATCTGCAGTGTGACGCCAGCGAGACCGCCGCGAGCGAGCCAGCTCTGCACGTCGACGCTGTGAGGGATCATCGAACCCAGCAACACGATCGGCCGGTCGGCGTCGCGGATGACCGACCGGGCCAGCTCGATGCGCTCGTCGTCGGCGACGGTGGGCGCGGGTGCCGCCACGTTGCGGTGCCACGTCGGTGCCTGCTCGGCCGCCACGTCCTCAGGGAGCTCGACGAGGACTGCGCCACGCTCGGCCACGGCGATGCCGAGTGCAGCAGCGACGGTCGTCGCCGCAGTCGCCGGGTCCGACGCCGTCACTGCTTCGGTGAGGAGTGGCCGAGCAGAACCGACGACGTCGATGACCTGGAAGGATCCCTCCTCGTTGCCTCGCACCGGCTTCTGTCCTGTGAGCGCCAACACGGGTACGCCGAGCGCTTGGGCTTGGGCGAGACCCGTGAAGAGGTTGAGCGCGCCGGGGCCCAGTGTCGCGAGACAGACCGCCGGACCCTCGGTGAGGCGGGCGTGCGCCACCGCCATGAAGGCAGCGTGTTGCTCATGACGACAGACCACGAGCTCGAGGCCAGCGCGTCGTAGCGCACTGACCAGCGGAAGATTCTCCTCGCCGGGGAGGCCGAAGACGACGTCGATGCCGCCGGCGACCAATGCCTGGACGACGCCGTCGGCGGCAGTGATCTCGCGGCGCTGATCGTGGTGTTCACCGTTCACGAGGCGGTGAGTGCCCGCTCCGGGGCTCCGTTCGATGTCCACGACGCTTCAGCAGCGGCGGCGATGCGCCGCACCATCTGGGTGAAGATCACCATGTGAAATGGCACGAGCACCAGCCAGTACGCGCGTCCCGCCAACCCCCGCGGAACGAAGCGGGCGGTCTGCTGAAGCTGCACCTGACCGTCGTCCAGGTCGGTGACGGTCCATTCGAGCCAGCCGTGCCCGGGCATGCGCATCTCTGCTCGCAGACGGACGAGATCGGGTTCGAGTCGCTCCACCACGAACGCGTCGATCATGTCACCGACCAACAGGTCGGTCGGGTGTCGGCGTCCGCGGTTCCAACCCGGTCCCCGGAAGACTTCGTCGACGAGTCCACGAACACGCCACAGCGGCCCGAAGCCGTACCAGCCGGTCTCACCGCCGATCCGTCGAACCGCGGACATCACGTCGCGAGCTGGCGCCGGGGTCGTCGCTGTCCTCGAGTCCTCGAACACCGTTCCGCCGGACCAGTCCGGATCCCACTCCTTGGGCTGCGAAGGGCGATGACGTGACGCTCGAGGCCTCCAACGTGTCGGTATGTCGAATTCGGCGACGGCGCTGATCGCTGCGACCGTGGCGTCGAAGGCCCCGAGCGCCGTGAGCCCCAACTCATCGTCGAGCGCCCGTTCTTGGTCGACCACCACGTCGTTCTGCAGACTCGCCACGAGTTCGGTGGCAAGGCTCGAGGGCAGAGAGGTGACGAGATCGACCCACCATGCGGACACCCGAGGCGACACCAGGGGGGTGCTGACGATACGGCGCGGTCGTAACCCAGCGGCTCGTGCGTAGACCTGCATCAACTCGGCGTAGGTCACCGTGTCACGACCCCCGACACCCCAGACTCCGGCGAGGTCCTCGCGTCGAGCGACGGCCGTCAATCTGTCGATCACGTCCGCCACGCCGATCGGCTGGCAGCGTGTCTGGTGCACCCACCGTGGGGTCACCATGAAGGGAAGGAGCTCGACGAGTCCCCGCAGCATCTCGAACGAGGCGCTGCCCGATCCGATGATCACCGCAGCACGTAGCTCCACGACGGGGACCGAACCGGCGGCGAGTTCCCTGCCGACGGCGTGGCGACTCGCCAGGTGTGGTGAGAGATCGTCGCCCTCCGATCCGAGCCCGCCGAGGTAGACGATGAGTCGGACGCCTGCACGCTCGGCGGCCCGCCTGGTGTGTCGAGCTGCGAGCAGTTCGCGCGCTTCGAAACCGTCTCCTGTGTCGAGGCTGTGAACGAGGTAGTAGACGGTGTCGACGCCGTCGAATCTGCCGTCGAGTGAGGCTTCGTCCAGAAGGTCGCCATCGACGATCTCGGTGTGCTCCGCCCACGGGCGGTCAGCGAGTTGGGTCGGCCGCCGGCTGAGGCAGCGAATCGCGGCACCGGTCTCCAGAAGGCGCGGTATCAGTCGTCCACCCACGTAGCCGCTCGCTCCGAGGACGAGGCATCGGAATCCGTCGGAGGCCGCGGCCGGTGTCGGCTGGTCGAGGGATCGTCGCGTCGTGTTCATGTGCTCCTGCCGAGGATCGATGGCCTCGTCGAGCTACCCGGACTCGCGCCACGACAAACGCGCGAGGCGGACGTGCCCAGCCGGCGGCGGCGTCGCACGATGCGGCAACGGGTCGTGCAGGTTTGGGGCTCGCGCCGGCCGGGTAGCAGCAGCTTCGACTGCCGGAACGTCCGGCTCGAAAGGAATCACACTCATGTCCACCACCGGTTGGATCGTCCTCGCCGTGGTCGTCGCTCTGCTCTTCGGCCTGTCGTTCGTCGTCGAGGCCCTTTTGTGGGTCGCCATCATCGCTGCTGCCATCTGGCTGGTCGGCTTCCTCGTCCGCGGCGCACAGCGAACCGTCGCGTGACGCCTCTGGCTGATGCGGCCGTCGCATCACCAACCCGTTGCGGCGCTCGAGGCGGCTGACATGGCAGTCGACGACCTCCAGCTGTTCGAACAGCACGACGGCGCGATCATCGGCGACCGGCCGGCGGAGGACGGAGCCGTCGAACCCGAGCTGCTCGACAGCTTCGACGCCAGTGTCAGGGAAGGTTCGTATCGGCTCTCACGGTCGAAGTGGAACCTCGCGTCGACCGGGCTGATGGCCGGATTCGATGTCGGGTTCGGCGTGCTGGCGCTGCTCTTCGTGCACGATCGCACCGGGTCCGAATTGCTCGGTGGCCTTGCGTTCACGATCGGGTTCTTCGCATTGCACTTGGGCCGCTCTGAGCTGTTCACGGAGAACTTCCTCGTGCCGGTTGCGACCGTCGTCACTGGTGGGGCCTCAGCGCGTCAACTGCTCAGGCTCTGGGTCGGCACCTACGTGACCAACCTCATCGGCGGCTTCATCGTCGCGGCGATGCTGGTGAGCGCGTATCCGGCACTGCACGTCCGGGCAACGGAGACAGCCGGGAAGATCTTCGACCGAGGCTTCTCGTTCGAGTCGTTCGTCCTCGCGGTGTTCGCCGGCGCGGCCATCACGTTGATGACGTGGATGATCCGCAACTCGCGCTCCGAGTTCGGCGCCCTCGTGGCAGTTGGTGCGTTCGGCTTTCTTCTGGGCGCCACCCACATGAATCACGTGGTGGTGATCTCGATCAAGATGTTCGCCGGGTTGTTGATCGGCGACGTCGGGTTCAGCGCGCTCGACTGGGCGCTGTTCTCCAGCTTCGTGGTTCTCGGCAACCTCGTCGGGGGCCTCGGATTCGTCACCGTCGTCAGGTTCATGCAGATCGGTCCGAGCGAGATCCGTCAGCACGCCGATCGACAGCGGCCGCGGAATCGCCTCTGGCTCGGAGAAGGCGGCCGGCGCCGATGACGGAGGTTTCGCCGAGATCCTCGGTGGGTAGCTCCACGCCATGAGCAAGCAGCAAGCCTCCGAAAACGATCAGCCGTTCGACATCAACGACGAACCCGACGACGAGACGTCATCGAACCCGCCGGGGCGCGGTGACACCGAGGGCTCGCCATTCGACATCAACGGGCCCGCAGAAGACTGACGTATCGCCTTGCACGGTCGATGTCCGTCGCGGCGTCAGTCGATGAGCCCGCACTGGCGAGCCCGGTCGATGGTCACCTGGAACAGGCGCGTGGTGGCGGCGTCGATCATCATGCCGTTGTAGTTCGCCGCTCCCTCACCCGCTGCCTCCGCCGCAGCGACGGCCTCGATGGCCCCGACGGCGTTGGCGATCTCGGTCTCGGTGGGGGCGAACACCTTGTTGGCCAGCGCGACCTGGCTCGGATGGATCGCCCACTTGCCGACACCGCCGAGCATCGAGAACGTCGCTGCGGACTTCTCGTAGCCGGCCGGGTTGGCGAAGTTCGCGTAGGGCCCGTCGATGGCGTCGATGCCGGCGGCGCGGCAGGCGATGATGAGCCGGGTGCGGGAGTAGTGCCAGATGTCGCCGGGGTAGCGCACGGCCTCGTCGCCGTCGGTCACGCCGATGTGGCCGAGGCGCATGCCCTGGCTGGCCGACAGGTCACCGACGCCGAGCACGAGCGCTTCGAGACGCGGCGAGCAACGAGCGATCTCATCGACCGTCTGTACTGCCTCGACTTCCTCGACGAGGCACTCGATGCCGATCCGGCCGACCTCGAGGCCGAGCTTCAGCTCGAGCTGGGTCAGCAGATCGTCGACGAACCAGACCTCGCGCGGGCCCTTGATCTTCGGGACCATGATCACGTCGACGTTGGCGCCGGCGCCCGTGACGATCTCGGAGATGTCATCGGCACACCACTGCGTGTCCACGCTGTTGCAGCGGAACGACCGGATCTTGTTGCCCCAGTCGAGCTCGTTGAGCCCGGCGATGATGTTCTTGCGAGCACCGACCTTGGCCGATGGCGCAACCGCGTCCTCGAGGTCGAGGAAGACCATGTCCGCGTGGCTGGCCGCGGCCTTGGCGATCATCTTCGGGCTGTGACCCGGCGTCGACAGTTCAGACCTGCGGACTCGGTTCGGGCGGACGCGTTCGTAGCTGCTCACGAGCATCGATCGTCATGCACCCACCGGTTGGTTGTCAACTGACAAGTAATTGGCCGCACCGGTCGGGCCGACTCAGCGGTCGATGAGTTCCTGCACGTCGGCGTGGAGCGAGCCGTAGCCCGAACGCTCCCACGTGCCGTCGTCGTTGATGTAGACGTACGTGCTCTGGCTGCTCACGCCGAACTGATCCCAGATGACGCCGTCGACGTCGGGGATGTGGGCGAAATCGCCGGCGTTCGCGTTGGCCACGAACCCCTCGATGTCGCTGAGGCGATCGGTCAACGACGGCACGCCGATGAAGGTGACCTGGTCACCGAATTGTCGCTGCGCATCCACGACCGTGGAAGCTTCCCGTCGTCAGAAGGGTCACCAGGGCGCCCACATCCAGAGGACGACGTCCTGGTCGTGGACGGTGGTGAGGTCGATGGTCTCTCCGTCGAGCGTCTCGAAGACGCCGACGAGGCGCTCGTTGGCGTCGCTCGGGTCGGCGACGAGCACGTTCTCGCTGTCGCCGCCACCACCGCACGCAGCGGCGATCAGTCCGACGAGGACGAGGAGCAGGGCCAGACGACGCATCACGCAGGCTCGACAGTACCGACGGGATCGGTGGTGGCGGCAGCCTCGTCGACGGTCATCTGATCGGCGTCGTCGCCGCGCAGGCGACGACGGGACACGAAGCCGCCGACGATGATCACGACGTTCACGAACACGAACGGCCAACCGAGCAGGCCGGTGCGCTCCATCGTCTGCCCGAAGACGGTGACTTCGGTGCTGAACCAGGTGGTGGCACTGGTCTGGAGATCGGTGACGCTGAGGATGATCGAGTCGGCCCATCCCCAGATGCCGTCGCCGAGCGGCCACTTGTCGAGCACCTGGAGCTCCCAGATGCCGTAGACGATCGAGAACGGTCCGACGATGAGGATCAGGATCGCCGAGATGATGTTGATCTTCGGCAGGATCGTCTTGAACCGGTTGACGAGACCCCGCTTGCCGAAGGCCAGGAGCACCGTGATCATCGTCGCCAGCAGGCCCATCCCGAGGCCGTAGCTGACGAGGGCGCCGAGGCTGGCGCCGAAGCTCGAACCACCGTCGCCGGAGAAGTTGCTCGAGTTCACCGCGGTGATGAACAGCGCCAGCGTGCAGGTGAGCGATGCAGTGGCGTACGACATGCCGAACAGGAACATCGACGCGAACGAACCGCTCTGGCCACCCTGCTGCATCTTCGGGAGGCGGATCATCAGCTGGTAGCCGCGCAGCATGGCGATGCCGAGCACGACCAGGCCGAAGCCGAGCGCGATGTTGAAGTACGGCAGGACCTCGGCCAGCGCCGACTGGAGACCGCCGAGGATCAGGCCGAAGAAGCCGAAGACGACGAGCATGCCGAGCGTCATCGCCAGGCCGATGCCCTGCGCCCGGTTCAGCGATGTCCAGGTGTTGGACGACTCGTCGTCCTGGCCGAGGAAGAACCCGAGGTAGGCCGGGAGGAGGCCGAAGCCGCACGGGTTGATGAGCGCCACCATGCCGACGCTGAAGGCGAATGCACTGAATTCGATCATGGTGACTCCGCGGTCCTACGAGGGAAGTGTCCGGACGATCGCTTCGAACCCAGTGTGTGGGGTCGGCATTCCGCAGTCTCGACTGCGCTCTGTCTCGTAAGGATTCGTTTCGATTCTGCTCATTGCACCAAGAGGGCGTCGTCTTCGGCGAGGACGAAGACGACGATCGTGATGATGCCCAGCGCGGCGGCGACCGCGAACGCGGTGGCCGCTGAGCGGTCCAGCAGCGGGACGAAGAGCAATGGTCCCGATGCGTGCCCGACGAAGCGGAACGACAGCACCGAGCTGAGCGCACCGCCACGGTTCTCGGGCACGGCCAAGGCGGCGAGCCGCTGCAGGTTCACGGCGAGGAAGCCGAGCACGGAGGCCGCCAGCAGCCAGGCCAGGACGAACGAGACCACACCGTCGAACAGTCCGAGCACCGACGCTGCGGCGACGGCTCCGCCTCCGGCGAGCAGCGAACTCCGCCGCCCGCCGAGGCGATCGATCAGACCACCCCATCGAGGGCTCGTGGCCATCGTGATCAGGCCGGAGACGAGCAGCACCGTGCCCGCTGCAGACGACGACACGTCGAGCTGGTCGCGGAGCCGGATGCCGACCAGCACCGCCAGGCCGATCGGACCCGCGGCCGCCGCGAACGCCGCGAGCCACAGCCGGATCATCGGGAGCCGGAAGAGCGGCCGAATGGGCGGAGCATCGCTCGCGGGCCGGGGTTCACCTGGTGCCGGACGGAAGCTCAGTGCCGTCGAGACCACGGCGACGAGGACGAAGGTCCACCGCCAGTCGACCTCGGCGATCAGCCCCGATGCGAACGGCGACACCGCGGAGCCCGCCGCCTGGAACGCGGAGTAGACACCGACGGCGCGTCCGAAGCGGCGCTCGGCGATGACCTCGGACAGGCCGGCCAACAGCAGCGGTGTGATGAAGGCGTTGGCGCCGCCCATGAGGATGCGGGCGCCGAGGAAGGTGGCCAGGTTGGGCGCCACCGCAGCCATCAGCGCGGTCGCGGCGTAGACCAGGAAGGTCACGCGGGTCACCTGCTTCCGGCCGAACCGCTCGCCGATCGTCCCCGAGACCAGCAGCAGTCCCGCCATCGCGAACATGTAGCCGGAGAACGACCAGTTGACGGCGCCGGTCGATGCGTCGAACGACTCGCGCAGCTCCGGATAGATCGAGATGACGACCATCGTCCCGAACGGTCCCAGGAAGCCGCCGATGAAGAACGGCAGCGTCTCGATGGTCAGGAGACGATCGGCATGTCGCCCGGCCGGGTCCGTCATCCCGAGGTCGCATCCCTGGCGGCCTGCTCGACCAGGTCGCGATACCGAGCCCACTCGTCGGCGCTCATCGGCGGCAGGTTGTCGACGTCGGCTCGGTGTCCGGCGCCGCCGTCGAGCGACTCGCGGAGGATGTCGAGCTGGCCGAGGTGGCGGTTCACCTCGGTGACCATGTGGACGGCGATCAGGTGGAGCGTGACCGCTCCGTTCTCGCCCCACCACGGCACGTTGCCGGGGGTGTCGAGCGGGAGTGACGTGAGCGCCTCGATGGTGTGGCGGCCCGCGGTGCGGAAGAGCTCGACGATCTGGTCCACCGACTCGTCGGCCGTCGCGAACATGTCGGAGTTCCACGCACCACGGTCGGGCGGCGAGCCGACGTCGAGCGGCCGACCGAACACGTCGCCGAAGTAGCCGAGCTCCACCCAGGCCAGGTGTTTCACGATGCCGAGCAGGTTGGTGCCCGTCGGTGTCAGCGGCCGTCTCATGTCGTACTCGTCGACGCCGTCGAGCTTCCACAGCACGGCGGCGTGGGCCTGCTCGAAGTAGCGGACGAAGACCTCGTTGGGCGACGGCAACATCGGCCCATTGTGTCGTCGACCCGTCGACGGAGACAGCTGAACAGCCGGAGGGTGTCGCCCGGCCCGGCGGTGTTCACGTCGGCGGTTCGTGCAGGAACAGTCCCGTGGCCTCGAGGTGTCGCAGCTTCGCCGCTGTGTCGCGGGCGAACCGGAGCGTTCGGTCCTCGGAGCCGGCGGTCACCCAGCCGAGCAGCGTGTTGAGCAGGAGCACGCCTCTGGCCGCGATGAGCATCTGGAAGTCGACGTCGTCGCCGACGCTCGTGCCCGTCACGTCTCGGTAGCCGTCGAGCACGGCGGACCGGAGCTCGAGCCGGTCGCGCAGGTAGTAGCAGGAGATCGACAGGTCGGTGATCGGCGGCGCGATGCCACAGTCGTCGAAGTCGAAGACCGCCAGGCGATCGCCGGACCACTTGACGTTCCAGGGATGCAGATCGGCGTGCAGCAGCTGCTGCACGCCGCCGTAGACGTGGGCGAGCTCGCGTTCGAGTCGCTCGGGGGCCTCGGACAACAGGTCGATGTCGGCTGCGGGGAGGTC